>JAZUBD010000473.1:0-4752 GCA_045638305.1 Lachnospiraceae bacterium | reverse complement strand
TCCGACTTGATTCCTTCAAGGATAATGAAGCATTAAAGGATGTTTCTTATACGGATTTTGCAAAGATTCGGGATAAGGCAGAAAAAGCGGAGACGTTAACCGCAGATGAGCAGAAGATTTGGGACGCATATAATGCGGAAGGAAACGCAACGGCCAAGGCAGCTTACGAGGCAAGACTCGGTACTTATACCGAGGGCGTCGGTTATGATACAGCGGAATATGCAGAGCAATTGGAACTGGCATATCAGGCCACTGCCGAGGATGAGGCAGCCAACTATCTGACCACAGAGCAGGCAGTAGAAGAATTAGCGGAGGCAAAGGAAGCTGCACTGACGGCGAAGGGTGATGTGGCACAGGCAGCAAAGAATGCATTGGTGAGCGAAATCGCAACCTATGCCGAGATCGACCGCTTTGATGCTTCCGACAATGCGCTGGCAGCAATCGGTCTCGGAAACATCGACGGTACCGCAATCAGCAGCGGTGCAGGTGTGGGCGGTATGACCGTATTCGAAGCAAGTGATGCGAAGGTTACGGTAAACGGAGCGGTAATTGAGTCTGCATCCAATACGATTTCCGTAAACGGTTTGACCTTGGATTTGGTATCCGCAAAGCCGGGAGAGACGATTTCCATCGGTGTATCCCAGGATACGGATAGTGTATATAACATGGTAAAGGATTTCGTAAAGCAGTACAACGAAGTTCTGGAAGAGTTAAACAACGCATACTACGCAGAGTCCGCAAGAGGCTATGATCCGTTGACGGACGAGCAGAAGGATGCCATGAGTGATACGGAAGTGGAGAAGTGGGAAAAGAAGATTAAGGATTCCCTTCTTCGCAGAGATAACACCATCGGCTCCCTGTTGAATGCAATGCGTACCGCACTTGACGGCTGTGTTACCGTGGACGGTGAGGATTATGCACTTTCCTCATTTGGAATTTGTACTACCAAGTACACCGAGAAGGGTAAGTTACATATTTACGGTGACCAGGACGATCCGGACGGCATGATGTACGAGGATAAGCTTCGTAAGGCAATCGAAGAGGATCCGGACAAGGTAATGGAAGTGTTACAGACGCTTTCCAAGAACCTGTACGATACCATGGCGGACAAGATGAAGGCATCGGAGCTCAGCAGTGCTCTTACCTTCTACAACGATAAGCAGATTACGAAGGAGCTTACCGGTTACAAGGATCAGCTCAAGAAAGAAGAGGATCGTCTTACTGAGATTGAGGACCGTTACTATAAGCAGTTTGCTTCCATGGAAACCGCACTCAGTAAGTTAAGCAGCCAGTCCAGTTCCTTAATGTCCATGCTGGGAATGGGACAGTACTAAAATATTGAATGATAAGGGAAAGGAAGGTATTTGCCTATGCCACCAACAAATGCAGCAAGTTTATATCAGGGAACCAAAATTAACACAGCATCTCCTGCGGAGTTAACGCTGATGCTGTACGACGGAGCGATTAAGTTCTGTAATATTGCTATGCTCGGTCTGGAAAAGAACGATTATGAGAAGGCAAGTACCTATATCATTAAAGTTCAAAACATCATTACGGAGTTCCGTTCCACGCTGGATTTCAAGTATGCGACGGCGAAGGATTTCGATATGATTTACGAGTACATTTACGGCCTTTTGGTACAGTCCAATATAAAGAAGGACATGGGACTTCTGGAGGAGGCACTGGGCCAGATTCGAAACATGAGAGACCTTTGGAAGGAGCTCATGCGTAAGAATAATATGTACGTAAAATAAGAATAAGACTTTCACGGAACAGCTGTGCCTTGGGCCCGGCTGTTCTTGTATGCTACGCATACAAAAACATGGATGCGCTAATATGCTATGTCTAGGAGCGGAGGGATAACAGTGGACAGAAGTGAGTTTTCGACGTGTTTTAAGGTGTTGGAGGATACGATTCAGAAGAAGGAACAGTATTTGGACGAGTTGCTGGCTCTTACAAGAGAGCAGGAGATGATCTTGCTGGCGGAGAAGTTTTCCCTGGATGAGTTCGACACACTGATGGAGAAAAAGGACCCGTATATCAAAAAGATTTCCGATTTTGATGCGGGCTTTGAATCGGTATACGCCAGAATGAAACCGGAGATGGAGACCTATAAAAAGGAGTTTGAGCCACGGATTCGTGCCCTGCAAGGGAAGATTAAGTCCGTGTTGGAAAAGGGTGCGGCTCTTTGCACGTTGGAAGAACAGAACAGAACCCGTTTGGAGTTCTGTTTAAAGGATAAAAAGCAGGAAATTAAAAACTTCAAGAAAAGCAGCAGTACTGTAAGCAGTTATTACAAGAATATGGCGGGTGCGCTTTCCGACCAGTCGTTTTTTATGGATAAGAAAAAGTAAAGGAGGAGTTGTCATGAGGAAGTTGAGCAAGGGAATGCTGGTGCTTCTTTGCGCTTTGCTTGTACCGTTGCTTACAAACGGGATTCGGGCTGAGGCGGCAGGAAATGCAACGATGCTCCCGGACAAGTCAATCCGGGTGGATTATCAAAAGGAAGAGATGATTGTGACCGGCGGCAACAATACGGTGATTTATTATTCCGATAATGCAACCGCGTCCTTTTGGGAAGAAGCGAAGGTGGGTGCCGACGGAAAGGCAGTGTTTGATATATCCTGGGTGAAGCCGGGAGTTACCACCCGTATTTATCTGCGGGGAGACGTGGATACTATCGTAACCGCACGTTATCTGGAGGCGCAGGAGAAGCTGTCTGCGGATTTTGTGGGCGATATTTCGGCAGCGGATGTGGTGGATATCGATTTGTGGAAGGACGTATATAAGAACTATCCGAACTTTTCCGCCGAGACGGGCTATATCCTCTTTTTTACAAAGCAGGGAGGTGCCGAGACCGCGTTTTTTGACGTGGACCGGATTGAATGGAAAAAGGATGCAACCGGAAACTGGCGTCCGTTTGATGAGCTGAATCTGGCTCAAATGCATGCAAAGGGAGTTACGCTTCTTTTCAGAATCAAAGCGGTGAACGATGAGGATACCGCAGATAAAATGAGCGGTGTCCGTTACAGTTCCGAGGCGAAGGTGATTTTGCAGAAAATTGCTACCGCTCCGACGGTAAACGTAAATAACGCGTCCATGTCTCTGAGTATTCGAAACGGCATGGAGTATTCGTTAAATCAAAAGGACTGGAACTTAGTGCCGACCTACGCGAAGTCTTCTACCGAGAATAGGGTTACGGTTCCTGTGGTTTCTTTTGACGTGTTGCCGACTACGAACCGAAGAGTGACCTCTCTTTCCATTCCGTTGGTGTTAGGTGTAGATGCCAACGCAACTTTGGATGACTCCCTTGTGAAGAACAATCCGGGGAAATATTTGTACGAAGTAAATGAGGCAAATGAAATAACCGGGATCTATGTCTATGTCCGGACGGCCGCAAGCGGTCGGAAGGCGGCTTCTAAGGTGAATGCGGTATTAATACCGTTCAGCGGTTCGGAACCGGATGTGGCATCGGATATTACGATAGAGTACCAGAATACAAAGAGCGGAACCGGCGGTGTAATGCTTACCAATAATACGAAAGGCGAAAACGCCACCGTATACCAGTTTGCGATTGTGGACGATCCGGACAATCTGACGGCGGAAGAATTGAGTGAGCTGCGCTGGTCCACGTTAAAATCCGCGAAGACCTTAAAGGTCAGCAGTAGCAGGGCTTTGCCGGGACAGTACATTATTTTCCGAAAGTCGCCGGAGTCTAAGTCGGAGCTTCCGTCCAGTTATGAAAAGTATCCGTACCAGATTCAATATGATAAAGTAACCTATGCTGCAATCTCAAGTACCTCATTATATAACGGAGGTGTGATTACCGCGGTGACCAGTAACAACGCAATTGCAGGAGATATTACCTATACCTGGCAGCGTTGCCAGACGTCCACCGGAACCTTTGAAACGATAACTTCCGGTAAGGGCTATGCGGCCAGCAAATATACGATTAAAGACAGTGATGTGGGATATTATATCCGCGTGGTAATTTCCAATACGTCCATTACCGGGGAAAAAGCTTCGGTAATCAGTAAAAACAGCGGGAAGATAGCAAAGGACCCGATGGCATCGGCAACGCCGGCGCCATCCACACCATAGAGAAGGCCCGGAAATTCGGGCAAGGAGGATAAGTTATGGCAGTAAGGAAGGCAATTCCGGCACCGTTTACCAAGGGGGTAAATTTTACAAATTGGATGGAATTCCGCCGCGCGGATGAGATCAATCCGGAATTTTTCACAAAGCAGGATTTTATCAACGCAAAGAAATTGGGGTGCGATGTTATCCGCATTCCGATGCATTTTGAAAAAATTTGTGAAGGGATTCCGGGGATGGAGATTCCGGAGAATATTTACAGGATTTTAGATAATCTGGCGGCCTGGGCAGAGGAACTGAAGCTTTATATTATCTTTGATTATCATAACAACTGTCATGCGGATTCCTTTACCTCTCCGGAGGTGGAAAAGGTTCTGACTCCGATTTGGACCCAGATTGCTACACGGTATAAGGATGCCACGGAATATCTTGTATTCGAATTGATGAATGAGCCTCACGGGATTGACATTGCACTTTGGAACGAGGTCATTGCCCGGGTATTTCAACTGGTGCGTAGCATCGATAAGAAGCACTATATCATTGCCGGAGGCGCGGATTGGAACAGCTTTGCAGCTATGAAGACCCTACCGGATTTTAAGGATGATAAGGTGATTTATACCTTCCACTTCTATGACCCGCATACCTTTACCCATCAAG
>JAZUBD010000472.1:0-4763 GCA_045638305.1 Lachnospiraceae bacterium | reverse complement strand
CACCGCCGCCGCAATATACTTTACCATCATTCTGCCTTTAAATTCGTCTTTTTTCATCTCCATCACCTTTCCAAGCAACGCCTCCGGTGCATGGATTTCGTCATATACCTGTTTGATTTTATCGTTCATGTTACCACGCCTCCCTAAGCTGTTCCTTTAACAATTTTCTTGCGCGGACAAGTCTGGTCCGGACGGTTGCTTCCTTGATATGTAGCAGTTTCCCGATCTCCTTTGTGGAATACCCTTCGTAATAAAACAAATACACCACGATACTGCATTTTCCGGGCAAGCTCTTTATAGCATCGTATAAATCGGTATCCTCCCGGGTCGTAAACTGCGGTTCCGTTGTCAGCGTATCCATGGAATCCACATTCTTTCTCCAAAAGGATGAAAAAAAGCTGTTGCACTCATTGATACACACTCGGATGAGCCAGCGCTTTTCATGCTCCTCATCCGTAAACGTTCCCTTCCTGGAAAGCAGTTTCACAAAGGTCTGCTGTACAATATCATCCGCATCTGCCGGGGTTTTGGTATAGCTGACCGCAATCCGGTAAATCGTATCCATATGTGTACGAACAATCCGTTCGTAGTCTTCTCTATCCAAACCCTCATCTCCTTTGTCCGTAATCTTCTGTTTGAAAGGCCCTTCACTATATAAACCGGTGAAGCCGGCAAAATGTGCGAAAAAAATTTAACTTTTTCTTCCCTACGATTTTACTATATTGATTTAACCTTTTCAACATTTACCACACTAAAATATTTTTTCAAAACCTATTGACTCTATTCCCTTTTTATGGTATTATTGCAATTACTTTGGAAGGATGTAACAGAGCCTTTCCGAGCAATTCTTGGGACCACTCCTCTGGAGTTGAGGCCATACGGACAGCCGGGTCCACTGCCGATTGGCGACGAAAGTTGCCTTATTGATTGAGTTAGAAGCTCAAATTTTATAAGTTGGTTACTTCATAACCGAAATTGCGTTTTGTGACGCAGACTTGTGAAACGGTCAATAAGAGTAGTAAAAGTGATTGCTATATAGACTCTGATCATCCCGAATCCAGACATCAATACTTCCACGTACCGGAGCAGTCCGGTATCTTATTCCTTTGTTTTGTGTGGTTGTAGTTTATTACTTTAACTGGGTAACGTATTATCGCAAGCTGTGTTATTTACGCAGCTTGCTTTCGTTTTACCACCACACACAAGGAGATTCCATATGTCCCAATCCATCATAAAAAATAAATTAGACCAGACCAAGGCTCCGATTTACGAAGCTTTAGAACAGTTCCGCGACCGTCGTGTCGTTCCGTTCGACGTACCGGGTCACAAAAGAGGCCGTGGAAACCCGGAGCTGACCGCATTCTTGGGAGAGCAGTGCGTTTCCATCGACGTCAACAGCATGAAGCCTCTGGATAACCTTTGTCATCCGATTTCCGTTATCCGTGAGGCGGAGGAGCTGGCAGCGGATGCCTTCGGTGCAGCCCACGCATTTCTTATGGTGGGCGGTACCACCAGCGCAGTACAAAGTATGGTGCTGACCGCCTGCAAGCGGGGAGACGAAATCATTCTGCCGCGAAATGTACATCGAAGTGTCATCAACGCCCTGGTGCTTTGCGGTGCCGTTCCGGTGTACGTAAACCCGGAGGTAGACCACCGTCTCGGTATCTCTCTCGGCATGAAGTTAGAGCAGGTAGAGCGTGCCATTAAGGAGCATCCGAATGCAGTGGCAGTACTGGTCAACAACCCGACCTACTACGGTATTTGCTCGGACCTGCGCGGTATCGTAAAGCTGGCCCATGAGCACAACATGCTTTGTCTTGCGGATGAGGCCCACGGTACCCATTTTTATTTCGGAAAAGACCTGCCGGTGTCCGCCATGGAAGCCGGCGCGGACATGGCCTCCGTGTCCATGCACAAAAGCGGCGGTAGCCTGACCCAGTCCAGCTTTTTACTGGCAGGCCCGAACATCAACGAAGGCTACGTGCGTCAGATTATCAATCTGACCCAGACCACCTCCGGCAGCTACCTGCTTATGAGCAGTCTGGACATCTCCCGCAGAAATCTTGCACTGCGTGGCGAAAAGGTATTTGAACAGGTACGAAAAATTGCGGAATATGCTCGCACGGAAATCAACTCCATCGGTGGCTATTACGCCTTCGGACAAGAGCTGATTAACGGCGATTCCATATATGACTTTGACCCGATTAAGCTCAGTGTACATACCCTTGACATCGGAATGGCAGGCATCGAAGTATACGACATGCTCCGGGATGATTATGACATCCAGATTGAATTCGGTGACATCGGAAATATCTTAGCTTACCTTTCCATCGGCGACCGTACCCAGGAAATTGAGCGTCTTGTAAGTGCCCTGGCGGAAATCCGCCGTTGCTGCCAGAGAGACCGCACCGGTATGCTCACCCAGGAATATATTCCGCCGCAAGTGGTGGCAAGCCCACAGGAGGCCTTTTACGCGCCGAAGGAAAGCCGCCCGATTATGGAAACGGAGGGCATGGTCTGCAGCGAGTTCGTCATGTGTTATCCGCCGGGTATCCCGATTCTGGCACCGGGCGAAAAGATTACAAAGGACATTTTGGAATACATCCGCTACGCGAAAGAAAAAGGCTGTAGCATGACCGGTCCGGAGGACCCGGAAATCGAGCACTTGAACGTGCTGGCCGAGGTAACGAATAAAACTTATTAATGATATATACCCCTGGGTTGCATAAGGCACACCACCTGCGACCCACCATAAACACTCTTACGCAGGGAGGTCACCCATGGATTTATGGTTCAGTGAAAAACATACCCCGGACGTGAAGCTCAGTATCCGGGTGAAAAAGCAACTGTTTTGCAACGAAAGCGATTACCAAAGAATCGACATTTTCGACAGCGAAGAATTCGGCCGCATCCTTTCTCTGGACGGCAATATCATGTTAACGGAACGGGACGCCTTTATTTATAACGAAATGATTGTGCACGTCCCGATGGCAGTGCATCCTTGCATCGAAAAGGTACTGGTCATCGGCGCAGGCGACGGCGGTGTGGTAAAAGAACTGACTCGCTACGAGCGATTAAAACACATTGACCTGGTGGAGATGGACCCGATGGTGGTAGAGGCATGTCGCCAGTATCTGCCGGGCAACACCTGCCAGTTGGACGACCGCCGTGTAAATATCCACTACGAAAACGCACTAAAATTCATCCGCTACTGTGAAAACGAATACGACCTGATTATCGTAGACTCCAATGACCCTTACGGTCCGTCGGAGGGCCTGTTTACCAAGGAATTCTACGGCAACTGTTATAAGGCGCTCAGAGAAGACGGTATTATGGTAAACCAGCAGGGCAGTCCGTTTTACAAGCAGGACGCGGACGCTATGCAACGCAGCCATCAGCGTATCGTGGCCACCTTCCCGATCAGCCGCGTGTACCAGGCACATATTCCGACTTATGCGGCCGGCTACTGGCTCTTCGGCTTTGCCAGTAAAAAATACCACCCGTTAGACGATTTAAACGCCGACGGCTGGAACAAGCTGCAACTTCGGACCAAATATTACACCACAAACTTACATAAAGGCGCGTTCTACCTACCTGCATTCCTGGAAGAGATGCTGGAAGCGGTGGAACAATAAGGAGGGCCCTATGCAAAAAAATATCGAAACCTTTATCGGCTGTGATGCCGACTACGAGGACGCTTCCTTAGTCCTCTTCGGTGCTCCCTTTGACAGCACCACCAGCTACCGTCCGGGTACCCGCTACGGCTCCTCTGCCATCCGGCATGAGAGCTTCGGCCTGGAAACCTACAGCCCGTATCAGGACGAGGATCTAACCGACTATGCCGTATTTGATGCAGGTGATTTGGAGCTTTGCTTCGGCTCTGCAGAAGCGGCTTTGGCTGATATTGAAACCACGGCAAAGGAAATCCTGGGAGACAACAAATTTCCGTTACTTTTAGGCGGAGAACATCTGGTAACCCTTGGTGCTTTCCGGGCGACCTTGGAAAACTATCCGGACCTTCACGTCATTCACTTCGATGCCCACACAGACTTACGGGATGATTACTTGGGTGCAAAGTTAAGCCACGCCTGCGTCATCCGCCGCTGTCACGACCTCATCGGAGACGGTCGGATTCATCAGTTTTGTATCCGCAGCGGAGAACGGGAGGAATTCCGGTTTGCAAAGGAACACACCGACCTGCACAAGTTTAACTTTAGCGGTTTGAAGGAAGCGGTAGAAGCCCTCGGCGATGCACCGGTGTACTTCACCATTGACCTGGATTGTTTGGACCCGTCCGCATTCCCGGGCACCGGCACCCCGGAAGCCGGCGGTGTCAGCTTCTTGGAGCTTCTGGATGCCATAGAAATGGTTTGCAAGGCAAATGTTGTGGCAGCGGACGTAAACGAACTGAGCCCGATGTTAGACGCCAGCGGAGCCAGCACGGCACTGGCGTGTAAGGTGGTACGGGAACTGATACTAGCCTTACTAAAGAAACAGTAATAAGCCCGCCTACACATAGGTGAACGCATAACAGAAAACAACGTCATAATAAATATAAACCAAAAAGCGAGGATAAAAAATGAGCAGAGTATTAATTATCGGCTGCGGTGGCGTGGCTTCCGTAGCAATTCAGAAGTGTTGTCAGGTAAGCGAAGTATTTACCGAGATTTGCATTGCCAGCAGAACCAAGTCCAAGTGTGACGCTCTGGCGGCAAAGTTAGCGGACAAGACCGCAACCAAAATCACCACCGCTCAAGTGGATG
>JAZUBD010000471.1:0-1177 GCA_045638305.1 Lachnospiraceae bacterium | reverse complement strand
AGCCGACGATTACGGTATCAATACCGGTAAAGCATCTGGGGATTACACAGACAAGTGTTGCGGGAGCGGATTATTGTTTGAGAGCATTTCTGCCGTATATTGATGAGTTAAACGAGCCTCTGTACAACCGGAACCGGCCGGACAGTGAAAAAGGAAAGTATTACTGTTATCGTCCCGGCGGCGAAGTACTTGCGCGGAATTCTGTATATTTTAAGCTGTGCCCGAGAAAGGATTATACTATAGGAAGCAGAGATGAGGTGTATTTGATACCGCCGGAAGAGGTGGGAGAGCCGGATCTTTGTTTGTGTCTGATGATTCAGGTGCAATTACCGGAGCGGAATCTTCGGAAGACGCTGCGGATGCTGACTCAGGAATTGCCGGATGCGGTGGAGCGGTATATTGCGAAGTTTAAGCAATATGAGTACACGGATGCGTTGGAACTGGATAAGTTACAAAAGGAAATCCGCAGATGGCTGGAGAAGAGTCCTTATTGTGCGTTTTTGGCAAACGGAAGTATTTTGCCGCGCGAGGGCGGAAATGACTTGCCGATGCAGAGTGCGATTCCCTTTATGGCTGTAGCTGAGGATGAGATTGAAGTGTGCGGAATCAAAGGCATGGGCATCAAGCGAGGAGTGACCTTGATTACCGGAGGCGGATATTCAGGGAAATCCACGCTTCTTGAGGCGATTTTTGCCGGAATCTATGACCACGCATGGGGAGATGGCAGAGAGTTTTGTATTACGGATGCTACGGCTATGGGAATTGTAGCGGAGGACGGACGAAGCGTGAAAAATGTCAACATTGCACCTTTTATCAAATGGATACCGGGACAGGACACAGCACATTTTTCCACGGAACGGGCTTCCGGTTCCACCTCTCAGGCGGCAAATATTATGGAGGCGGTGAGTATGGGAAGTAAACTGCTTCTCATTGACGAGGACCGGAGTGCCACGAACTTTATGATACGGGATGCGAGAATGCGGGAGCTGGTAAAGAAGGAGCCGATTACGCCGTTTACGGAACGGGTGCGGGAGTTGTATGAAACAGAAGGCGTATCCACCGTGCTGGTAATCGGCGGAAGTGGGGAATATTTGTCGGTGGCGGACCGGGTGTATATGATGGAGGATTACCGGATACATAACGTAACCGAAGGTGCGAAACGACTGGGGACGACGTG
>JAZUBD010000470.1:0-3664 GCA_045638305.1 Lachnospiraceae bacterium | reverse complement strand
AAATATCAGAGACCGACTTTTTCGCATATGCAAGGACTAGTCTGTATATCCAAATGCGTAAATCGTGAATGTCTTACTCTCCTGGCCTTCTGCCATGCGAATTTCTACGGTATGCTCCGCTGCTTCCTTTTCATCGATAAGAAGGACTACATTGGAGCTTCCCCAGCCACCGGCACCGTTTACGTTCATTACCTTTTCGCCGTCTACATAAACATCCGCACTTCCGCATTCGTTTCCGCCAGTCTTATAGTTTAACAGAAGGTTCTTACAGGTCAACGTCATCTTAAACGGATCGTTTCCTGCGGAAGCATCGTGCTTCCAGTTATCCGGGAAGGAATGGCCTCCCTTCACCTGGAATCCCTGTCCGCCTGCATCCGTCTGGCTAAACGCACCAAGTTCAACGGTAACATCCTCGGACTTTGCGGTAATCATCTCCATACCGGAGAAATCTCTGCCCTTTACACCGGTTTCCGGAATTGCATTCATCTCTTCCGGCTCCTCTGCATCTACCGTTGCCAGAAGTTGCATGATACAATCCTTCATTACGGTATGGCCGTAATTATTCGGATGATATCTGTCGGTAAAATATTTATTTGTCGTCATGTACTTTGCTCTTACCGCACCGAATACGGCTTCCTTCATGCCGACAATCGGAATATCATAATGGTTTGCAATCGGCAAATGCTCGTTTTGCACATTCCACTCATCATTGGTTACCGCAAACACCATAATCACCGCAGCATCATTGTCCTGGGAAAGCACATCGTATACGATACTCTCATAGGCACGGCCCCGGGTTACTTCCCCATAATCGTTTACCTCGAACTCAATCAGGAGTAAATCCGGCTCTGCCCCAAAAGCCTCCACAATATCACGTTCGTAACGGATGACACCAAGGGAAGATGGGGTACCGCTCAGTCCCGCATTCACAAAGTTGATGTTCTCGCCGCCGTTGATACCGTAGGTCTCACCGAAGGCCTGTGCAAACAAATATGCATAGCCCTTACTCATCGGGCTGGCATTCCCGCCCTCGGTAATAGAACCGCCAAGGGTAGCAATATTTACGGTCTCACCGCTTCTTGCCTTCTCAAGCACCTTCTTTAAACGGGCATTGTTACCGGTAGACTTAACGGATTTTTCCAACATCTCCTGATACCAATCCACATCCGGAGTCGGAGTTGCGGTCGGTTTCGGAGTCGCCGTCGGTTCCGGCGTTGCAGTCGGTTCCGGAGTCGGCTCCGGAGTCGCTGTAGCTTCCGTTGCCGGCGTTGCCGTTGTCTCCGGTTCTACGGTTGTTTCCTTGTTACAAGCTGCGAAGGCTACTACCGCCACGCAGGTAAGAAACAGCATAATCTTCTTTTTCATGGTCAAAAATCCTCTCTCGCTCTCATTTTATAAGCAATTACGCCTCCGGCGCTTCATACCCAAAGCCCAGAATCGTAAACTTCTTATCTCTTGTTTCCGGCTTCTTACGAATCTCCACCGTATGTACGATATTTTCCTTCCCGCGGTACGCAATCTGCGCCGTACTGTGGGTCCAGCCTACCGCCAACGGGTCTGCCGTCAGCGCATATTCGCCGTCCACATAAATGTCCGCCTTGCCGAATTCCGGGCTTCCGCTGTCCTTCGTAATTACCAGCAAATACGGGCTCTTAATCTTAATCACAAACGGCTCGTCCCCGGTCTCCTCCGTGGCCATCCAGTTATGCGGGAGCACCGGTGTACGGAAATTATCCAGATTCATCTCCACATAATGCAGGTCCTTATCGGTCTCCGTAAAGCCTCCGCAGGAAATCTCCGCGCCGTCAAAACCGGCCTTACGGTCTAACAAACGCACATTCACAAACTCCGGACAAAACACCGTTTCCAGTGCCGCATAGTCCGGCTCCGCACCTGCCGGTGCAGCATCCGCCTGCGCAAACAAATAATCCAGGCTGTCCGCCATAATACGATGGCCGTCACTGGTCGGATGATAAATATCGTAGAAGAACCGGTTCTTGGAAATCACACGGCCTCCGTCTGCCGGAAGATAGAACTGCTCTACCACCGCATCCCTTACGCTTACCATCGGCAAATCGTAACGGACACCGACCGGTGACAAACGCTCCTGCAGGTTCCAATCGCTCTCGAATACGGAAAACAGTAAAATCACCGCCGGCGCATTGTCGGAGAATAAAATCTTACGCACCAACGTCTCGTAGCAATCGCCCTTGGTCTCATCACCTTCATCATTTACCGCGAACTCCACAATCACAACATCCGGTTTATCGCCTCTGCCGAGAATATCGCGCTCATAGCGAATCATGCCGAGCTCCGAAGAGGTACCGCCCACACCTGCCTTGGTATAATGCACGTTATCGCCGGTTCCGAACCGGGCACAGAACCGGTCATAGGCCACCTTGGAATAACAGGTCTTCTGACTCGGAGTCGCACCGGCGCCCTCCGTAATGGAACCGCCGATAAACGCCACCGTCACATCTTCACCGGCTTTCGCCTTTTCGATGGCACGCTTTAATCGGACATTATTTCCCAGGGAAACAAAGGACTTCGCAATCATTTCCCTGTATGCCGCACTATCAAAATCTACCGGTGCATCCGGAATAAACTCCGGTGCCGTATAACCATCATTCAAATACAGACGAACATTGATGGTAGCCACTTCCCCAGCCCCCGGGAACCGGAACAAAAACTGTCCCACACAAACATCATCCCCGTACCAGTCGATGTCGGACAATGGAATCTCCACCTCCGAACCGTTGGTTACAATCTTCGTTACCTTCTTTGTACCGCTCTCGAACATATCCGATTTGCCATACATATGCAATACGAACTCGGCCTCCTGAGTCGTATTCTCACAGGCAATGGATACCCCTACGGAATGCACCAGTTTTTTAAATCCCTCCGCGGTATTCAAAAGTTCCAGCAACTCCTCATCCTCTACCCGTCCGATGGTTCTTGCATAATTTGCCAGCCTCTTGTTATCCAAAAACAACGGGCTCACACTACCACCCTCCGGCATCTTATAGGCCTCAATGGTCTTATCGTACAGCACAAAAATACTCGGACGTTTCTTTGTCGGATCCTTCGGTGCCTTCGGTCCTCCGTTACTCATACCTGTCTCCTTCCCGAATGCTCCGGTCGTTCTGCGCCGTCGCATTCCACGCGTTATGTAAACGCTTTCACAATACTCTCATAGCATTTACTATACACGATTTCAGGGAAAAATTCAATTCAAAAAGTATCAAATATCAAACAAAATAACGCAATTGTACCATCACTCTTTCGATTCCGAACGTCTCACAACACCTTCTTGTCTGCGTATCCAGTTGTATCAAATCCTCACTCCCCATTTCCTCGTAGAGCACCACACAAACTTCCGCATTTTTATCCTCTCCGTCCATCGAATATATCCGCAGTTCCTCTACCGCTCCCACATCAATTAACTCTGTCAAAGCCGCTTGCAATTTACGGTACTCCTGCAATTCTAACGGAGAACGCAACGTAATAATCCCGAAGATTTTCTTTAAATTCCGCAGCACTCCCACAAAGATAACAAAAGTCATCCCGATGGACAACACCGAATCCAGCACCGGCAACTCATAAAAACACATCACTACGCCTACCGCCAATACCGCCACCCAGGTCAGCACATCCTCCAGCATAT
>JAZUBD010000469.1:0-16251 GCA_045638305.1 Lachnospiraceae bacterium | reverse complement strand
TTATGGCCTGCGAAAAATCCTCTCATATGGAGATGATGCTGCATTCCCTGTATCGGGGCAGAGCACAGACCATGGTCCGTAAAATTGTAATTATGCTGGCTGTTTGTATCGTAACGACCCTTTCCATTCATCTGGTGCAGTATTTCCAGATCGGAGAGGTGCTGAATTTTACCGATAAGGAGGTACTGGTCCAGAGCATTCCGTGTGTACGGGACTTCCCGTTAGCCATCACCATCGGGCAGTACCTGTACTTTATCTACGGAGTTCGCGTGGTGATGTCGATGCTGATGGGCAGTGCGGTTATGTATCTCAGCAGTAAATTCAGCCGGATTACCACGTTGGCCTTCGGTGTGTTCTTGCTGATTATCCCGATGGGGCTGGTGGCATTGCGGTTTTAAGAAAGGGAGCTTCCGCTTTGGCGGGGGCTCTTTTTAAAATCTCACGGGTTGAAAGTCTAAAATCGCACGGATTGGAAATACAAAATCTCACGAGTTGGGGATAAAATATGTTGGAATTGGATTGAAGTATGTTGACGGTTATGCTACAGTATAAGTAAGGAGGGGGAACCATGAAGAAGCTTATTATTTCGGTGTGCATTTTGTTACTCGCGGTTGCGGGCGTCGTCGGATATCTGTGGTGGCGCAAGGCCCACACACATTATCAGCCGGAGCCTCCGGTAAGTCATGTGTCCGAGGCAGATTGGGTAACGCTTGCGGAGGCCGAAACATGGATTCCGTGGCAGGTAGATGTGATTACGTCGGACCGGTATTATCGAAAGGATGGAGAGCGGCA
Organism: Lachnospiraceae bacterium; assembly: GCA_045638305.1. GTDB lineage: Bacteria > Bacillota > Clostridia > Lachnospirales > Lachnospiraceae > SIG307. The sequence goes on along the minus strand of JAZUBD010000469.1, from coordinate 15,459 downwards.
GTTAAACGGGTCTGAGTCGGAGACGTTGTATTACGCGTATCAGGAATCTTGGGATGCGTTTGTAAAGGCGGCCCATGCCCGGGAGTTGAAGCGCTATGAACGGGAGCATTCCGGAGGTGGCGGCATATTTCATTCCTTTAACGACATCTTTTGCATAGTGGAGCAGAACTGTGCCGGGTTACAGCCGCAGGTAGAGGCTGTGTCGCAGCTTGTGAAGGATAACGGAAAGAGCAAGGTGACGCTCTATGTTTCCTATGAAGGAGAAGGCGTGAAGGGCGAGAGGATGACCTATTATTATTTTGTGAAGCTTCCGGAGGGACTTCCATGGGTAGAGGAGATTGTCATTTCTACAGACCGGTCAGACCGGGAGAATGCAAAGATAAACGAATAAACCGTTTGACGTTACGCTGTAAAAATGATATAATATGCATGTTTTTTGAAGAAAGATAATGCCTGTAAATTTAGGAGAAATACAATGGAGAATTCATATTGCGGAAAAGATTGTGACGATTGCCTGGACCGGGAAGCCGTAGGATGTCCGGGATGTAAAAACGGACCGGGAAAGGAAGACGGTACTTTATGTGAGATTGCACGTTGCTGTAGCAACAAGTATAAAAACTTCTGCGAGGCCTGTGATAGCAGTGAGTCCTGCGCCATGTTGTCCGGTCGTGAGACGATGATGCAGAAGTGGAACGAAAACAGAAAACGTGAGACAGTGGCTCCAACAGCAGTGTCCGGCGCACCGGGAACGGTAAACAGCATTTATTCGGAAGAGCCGACCGGCAGGGCAAGAGATAACCACGATGCTCCGTTTGTGAGAAGCCATCTGATTGCGATTTTCTGGTTGTTCCTTTTGGCAGGCTTCGGAAATATGTTGTCCAATGAGAATATATTCGGTTCTGTTACGGTTGTCATCGGTCTCGGTTCTATTATTAATTTCGGTGCCAGTATTGCAACCGCTATTCTGATGATTCGTCTGGGAAGAGAAGAAAGTACCTTTAAGACTGCCGGTATTTGTGATTTGGTAGCGACCGGATTATCGTTTGTGGCAGAACTGGTTTTGGCGGGTGCTCTTGTAGCAATGGAGTTTTCCGGTCTGGCTGCCGGAGGAATCGGTGCGATTCTTGCAATTTTGCTGTTGTTGGCAGCGGTAGTACTGGAAATCATTGCAGGCTATAAGTTTTTGGTTGCCTGCGGAAGAATCGTGGAGCGGAGAGATTTGGCATTGGCAAACTGTTGGCACGTAATGTCCAAGTTGTTTTTCTGGATCTTCGGAGGAATTATTATCCTTCTGATTTTATTGTTTATTATGCCGGGAATAGCTTTGATATTGACTATCCTTTTTGCTTTGGGAGTACTGGCCTTCGGCGTTTGCGAATATGTATTTTTATATCAGACGGCGAACCGCTTCCGTATTTAAGTTTTGTTTTGAAGGAGAAGTAGTATGTACATAACCAATGTTTTGGATTTAATCGGAAATACACCGTTAGTAAGTTTGGAAGCTACCACCGGATTGCAGATTTACGCAAAGGCAGAGTTTTTTAATCCGGGAGGCAGTATCAAAGACCGCATTGCCCTCAACATGTTAGAGGAGGCTGAAAAGAGCGGTGCCCTGAGACCCGGGATGACCATTATTGAGCCGACCTCCGGTAATACCGGTATCGGCTTGGCACTGTGCGGTGTGCGTAAGGGCTACAAGGTTATTATTGTAATGCCGGAGAACATGAGTGACGAGCGAAAGAAGATTATCCGTGCCCTGGGTGCGGAGCTGGTTCTGACACCGCCGGAACTCAGTATTGACGGTTCTGTGCAGGAGGCCCTTCGTCTGGCATCCTCTTCCGACGAGTATTTTGTGCCGCAGCAGTTTGAGAACCTGGCAAATCCGCAGGCGCATTACAAAGGAACCGCAAGAGAAATTGTAGAGCAGTTAGGTAAGAAAATTGATGTTTTCGTATCCGGTATCGGCAGTGGCGGCACCCTGCAGGGCATCGCAAGCTATCTTTTGGAGCAGAATCCGGATTGTAAAATCGTTGCGGTAGAACCGAAGAACGTATCCGCACTTCTGGGCCATGAGCCGGGGCTTCATCAGATTCAGGGCATTGGCGACGGTTTCGTACCGGCAGTACTTGATACAAAGATTATCACCGATATCGTGGAAGTATCCGATGACGACGCTATCAATACCGCCAGAGAGCTGGCAAAGGTACAGGGCCTTTTGGTCGGCACCTCCTCCGGTGCCAATGTGTGGGCAGCGAAGCAGATGGCAGCAAAGTACGGCAAGGATAAGGTCATTGCCACGATTCTGGCAGACAGAGCGGAGCGGTATTTCAGTACGTCACTCATCTAAGAACGGAGGCGTGTGTATTGGGAGAATATGGGGAAGCAGAAAAAGCAGTGTCTGGCGGCGATGAACGATAAGACTTTGTATGAGGAAGAGTAAAAGAAATAAATGTCTCGGTGAGAACCGGGGCATTTTTTATTATAGAAATTTCGGTTGACAATAATAAGATTTAAGTATATACTAACGATAAGTAATCAATACATTTACGAAACGAAAGGGGCGAAATTGTGTTATACGAATATCTGATAAAAAACTATGCTCCGGGAGAGCCGATTTTTGCAAGTGATATTGTATTGCCGGATATGACAGAAGAGAATCTTCGATATCATTTTAAGAAGCTGGCGGATAATGACAGGATATGCAGATTCGAGCCGGGAGTGTACTATTTCCCCAAAACGAATATTCTTGGAGAACGGCAACCCTTATCGGCGGATACGGTAGCAATGCATAAGTATATTATGCGTCGCGGAAAACGAGTGGGGTATTACTCTGGCTATACGCTAGCTAATCGTATGGGGCTTTCCACACAGGTTCCTTTTGTGGAGGAGATTACCAGTAATTATGCTCCTGCACAGGTGAGAGAGTTAAAAATACAAAATCGCACTTATATTATTCGAAGACCTGCAGTAGAGGTGACTGAGGAAAATGCCATGGTGTTGCAGTTCCTTGATTGTCTGAAGGATATTGATAAATGTGCGGAAGAGGAAACTAAAAACTGTGGAAAGATATTGACGCAGTTTGCAATTGAACATCAGATTACGAGGGATAAGGTGGATAGGGTGATTGCTGAGTATCCGATGAAAATATACAAGGCAATTTATGAAACGGGGGTAGAATATGTATCTTCATGAGGAGAGGGAAGCGTTTCGGGATTTGATTGAGCAAGTATCCGCTAAGAACGGAAGGACCCCGATGGTAGTGGAAAAGGATTATTATGTAACACTAATCTTGCGGCTACTTTCCGAACAGTTGGATAATTGTGTGTTTAAGGGAGGAACATCTCTATCAAAGGGATTCCGTGCCATTGATAGGTTTTCGGAGGATATCGATATCACATTTGATGAACATATTGGCGAAAACAGAAGAAAGAAATTAAAAAATATAGTATTGAAAGGAATCAGCGAAACATTGGGACTGCCGATTGCTAACTGGGAAGAGACACAAAGTGACAGAGACTATAATGCTTACAATTTCTCTTACAAATCGGTATTTGGTTTGGAAGATGAACGTTTGCCACAGTTTGTTAAACTGGAAACTGCGTTGGGGTCACATTCGTTTCCAACAAAAAAGGTGGAAATAGGAAACTATATCGGAGACTATTTAGAGGGAGAGGGGAGAACGGATCTTGTGGAGAAATTCGTTCTTTCTAAGTTCTCAATGAAAGTGCAGGCGTTGGAACGAACCTATATTGATAAGGTATTTGCTTTGTGTGACTACTATATACAGGGAAAATCAAAGCGGCATTCCCGTCATTTGTATGACATTTATAAATTAACACCAATGATGGAATTTAACGAAAATTTTTTACAACTTGTCAGTGAAACAAGGGTACATAGAGCGAAAATGCCGATTTGTCCTTCTGCACAAAAGGGAGTGAATGTGTCGACTGTGATAAAAGAGTTTTGTGATAGGGAGTTTTATAGGGAAGACTATCATTCGATTACAACATATTTTGCGTCGGACTTTGTGGCATACGAAGAGGTCGTTGATAATATACGTAAGATTGCAGAGAGTGGAGTGTTTGACAGTTTATAATCTATGGGGAACGGTAAATCCCACCAATAGGAAGAAAGTTCGGTTGTTTTTCCTTTTTTTCCCATGCTATAATAGCCACAGAGTGGTTTGAATACCAAAGAGAAGGAAGGAATGAAAACATGGGGACAAAAAAGAGAAAGGAAATTGTAGCAGGACAAGGGTTCTACTATATGCCCTCGGCATATGTAACCCTGAAGGTAACCGTGGAAGGACGGTACAGTCATGAGAAAATGGAGCGGGCGGTGAGCCTCTTAGAGGAAGCACATCCGTTGATTCATCATGTGGTACGAAAGTCCGGAAGCAAAATGTGGTTTGAAGATGCGGGAAAGCATGTAAAACTGAAGGAGTTTGAAGAACTACAAAACCTTACATGGGAAAACGCAATCCGTAAAATGATCTACAAACCGATTAATCTGCTGGAGACGCCGGGTGTTATCATAGGGGTTGTGATAAGGGCCGATCGTTTCTATTTGATGGTGGTTTGCCAGCATATGTACGGAGACGGAATGTCGGTAAAGCTGTTGATGGATGATTTGATTTACGCGTATCGTACCGGAGAGGTTCCGGCGAAGAAGGCGGCCTATCCGGAGCTTTGCGAAAGGGATTTGCCGGAGGCGTACAGAATCCCGGAGGCGGTACGTGACGGCCTGCTTGCGGTAAGCAAGAAGTGTGAAGAAAAGCAGGTGGAGTTTACGTGGGATGACTACAAGCAAATGATTGAGACTCACAATGCTTCCGTCGGGTACGGCTTGGTCTGCAGGAATATTAAGAAGCCGATGTTTTTTAAGCTGCGGGAAAAATGTAAGGAGCTGGGCGTAACCATCAGTGCGGCAATCAGTACCGCCATTGCGGGCGCTATGCTTCAGGGAGATGCCATAGAAGCCATTATATCGGTAGACACGAGATGCTTTTTTGAACGAAAGAACGAGGAAGAGATGGCCAATTATGCGTCTTGTATCAAACCGCTTCTGCACTATGACCGAAGCATCGGGTTCTGGGACAACGTGGTGATTACCGACCGTTGTATCAAGGAACGGCGTACTCATACGGAGGAAATGTTTGAGACCTTGTATACCTTTATGCTGCTCAGTGCCGATGCTTTCGGTGCGGCCTATTATGCGAGATACGGCATGTTCCGGGACATGGAAGTACTGGGGATGATGCGGAATGCATTGTCCTTAAGCTACGGTAGCGAAAACTTCGAATTATCGAACATAAGAAATATCTCCTTCGAAGAAGTAGCGGGAGACATGGTAATAAGAGATGCTTATTTTATACCAAACCTGATGCCGGCCTGCAATTGCACCTTCGGCGTGACGTCGCTACGGGATGTATTGACCATCTCTCTGGGACATAAGCCGAATGCGGTATCGGAGAACAAAGCCAGGGAGATTATCAATACGGTATATGATAGCCTGACAATGAGTCTGGAAGAGGATGCTTCCGTGGCATCCTAAAAATACAATCAGAAGAGAGGTGGCGTACCATGGAAAAGGTAGCGGACTTGGAAGTATATGTACAACGGATGCAAAAGTCCTTTATGGACAAGATGTTCTTTATTGATAAGATATTTGAGCCGATTGATGCGATACTGGACTTCGGATGTGCCAACGGTGTTTTAATACGGGCAATGCAGTACTTGTTTCCGGAGTATGAGTACATCGGATATGATATCAGTGAGGATATGATTCGGAAAGCCAAGGTATTATTGCCGGAATGCCAATTTTATAAGGAGTGGGATGAGATTGCCATGGATCCGAAGGAGACCTTAATCAATATTTCCAGCACCTTGCATGAAGTATACTCCTACGGCACCGAGGCGTCGGTGGCAGAGTTTTGGGACCGAGTCTTCGGTTCCGGGTTTAAGTACATCGCCATCCGTGATATGATGGTATCCGAGACCGCGACCGGAAAGGCAGACCCTTCCGATGTGGAAAAGGCAAGAAACCTCTTTCCGGAGAAGCTGGCGGAATACGAAAGCATCTGGGGAAGCATCGAGGAACGCTTCAACCTCATTCATTACCTATTAAAATACAGTTACACGGAAAACTGGGACCGGGAAGTAAACGAGAACTACCTTCCCCTCAAGGTGGAAGCACTGCTACGCATGATACCGGAGGAATACGAAATCGTATACAGTGAGCACTATGTACTGCCTTACGTGAAGCAACAAATCAAACGTGACAGCGGCATCGACTTAAAAGATGCCACGCACTTTAAAATTTTATTGAAGAGAAAAGAGTAAAGCGGTCTTTCGGGAATTTTCATGTTTTCTTACATTATTTATAGAAGCAACAGGGCTGTCGCAGGAATGCGGCGGCTTTTTCTTCGTGGGTGGGAGGAAAACTTCTGCAGGTCACCGGATGGACAGTTGGAACATGTTTTTGCTTTTCCCGAAGGGTCGCGCCCTTAGCGCAGTCGATATCACCTCCTAGCGGTTCTAAGTCTCGAGGTCACACCCGAGAGACGTTTAGAACCGGTTGGAGGAAGATTGACGGAGCGTTGCGACTTGCAAAAACTGTTCCAATCTGTTCGACGGTGACTGTGAGGAGGGGGCGCTATCCCACGAAGAAAGAGCCCTGCTTTGTCCCCGACAGCCCGTACCTCTAGAAAAATGTGGAAAAACATGAAAAATCCCTCAAAAAAGGACTTGCAAAATGGAAATATCGGTGTTATAATGATAGACGGACTTTTTTCGAAAGGAGTGAAAAGACGTGAAAGTTAGATCTTCCGTAAAACCGATTTGCGAAAAATGTAAGATCATCAAGAGAAAGGGCGCCATCAGAGTTATCTGTGAGAACCCGAAGCACAAACAAAGACAGGGCTAGGACCTTTGCTTTGTAGGGAGTTTCCCTGAAAGCAGGTCGTTTCAATAAATACCGCATGGTAGATAGAGGAACAGTTCTTGCTTTTTGTGTTACAAGCCCCTGCGCAAGGCCGCAGGACGGTCTGCAGTGGGAACATTGTGATATTGTGGGCGGACATCGATACGATACGCGCGGCTGCGTGTTGGATTGCGGAGTACCTTTTAGGTGTGAAAGGGTTCCGGCATTTGATGTCAGGCTTTAGAGACGGTGTCATTATCACTTTCTCTTTCGGCACGGGAAACGCCGTCGCCGTCACAATTTAAAGCGGCTGGTGACTGCAATGCAGTCAAACCCCACATTCTTATAAGAAGTGGGTCGCCCAAAGTGGGCAAGCGGAGAATCCGCAAGAAACTATCAAAATTTTTAACGGAGGTGTAATACGCACATGGCTCGTATCAGTGGTGTAGATTTACCAAGAGAGAAACGTGTAGAAATCGGCCTTACCTATATTTACGGTATCGGCAGAGTAAGTTCCAACAAGATTCTTGCCAAGGCAAATATCAATCCGGACACTCGTGTGAAGGATTTGACCGATGAAGAAGTGGCAAAGATTCGTGATATCATCGATGAGGATTTCCTTGTAGAGGGTGATTTAAGACGTGAAATCGCATTAAACATCAAGAGATTACAGGAAATCGGTTGCTACAGAGGCATTCGTCACAGAAAGGGTCTCCCGGTTCGTGGTCAGAATACCAAGAACAACGCGAGAACCAGAAAAGGTCCGAAGAGAACCGTTGCGAATAAGAAGAAGTAATATAAGGAGGATTTGTCATGGCTAAGAAGTTAGCAGCAAAGAAAGTGACTAAGAAGCGTGTCAAGAAGAACGTAGACCGTGGACAGGCACACATTCAGTCATCTTATAACAATACAATCGTTACGCTTACAGATGCAGAAGGCAATGCTCTTTCCTGGGCAAGTGCCGGTGGATTAGGATTCAGAGGTTCCAGAAAGTCTACTCCTTATGCAGCACAGATGGCAGCTGAGACTGCAGCAAAGGCAGCTCTCCCCCACGGCTTAAAGTCTGTTGATGTTATGGTTAAGGGACCCGGTTCCGGTACAGAAGCAGCTATTCGTGCCCTTCAGGCATGTGGCATCGAAGTTACCAGCATTAAGGACGTAACTCCGGTTCCGCACAATGGTTGCCGCCCGCCGAAGCGTAGAAGAGTCTAATGAATTGTTGAAAGGAGAACTGACATGGCTAGAGATATGGGTCCTGTTTTAAAGAAGTGCAGAAGCCTTGGCATTGAGCCGGCTTTCATCGGCATTGATAAGAAGTCCAACAGAAACTTCGCAAGAGCAGGTAAGAAGGTTAGTGAATATGGTTTGCAGCTTCGCGAGAAGCAGAAGGCAAAGTTCATCTACGGCGTGCTTGAGAAGCCGTTCCGTAACAACTTTGAGAAGGCAAAGAAGCTTAAGTACGGTACCACCGGTGAGAACATGATGATTCTCTTAGAGCTTCGTCTTGATAACGTAATTTTCCGTCTCGGTTTCGCAAGAACCAGACGTGAGGCTAGACAGATTGTTGACCACAAGCACGTATTAGTAAACGGCAAGTGCGTAAACATCCCGTCTTACATTGTAAAGGCCGGCGATGTGATTTCCATCTCCGAAAAGGCAAAGAGCACCCAGAGATACAAGGATGTTCTTGAAGTAACCGGCGGAAGAACCGTTGCTTCTTGGTTAGAGGCAGATCAGGAGAACCTTACCGGTACTGTTAAGGAAATCCCGAACAGAGAGCAGATCGATGTTCCGGTAAATGAGATGCTTATTGTCGAGTTGTATTCTAAGTAATCAACTTTTTAATAACAAGGAGGGTCCGCTTTGTTTGATTTTGAAAAACCGAAAATTGAAATTGTTGAAATTTCCGAAGATAATAAGTACGGTCGTTTTGTGGTAGAGCCTCTTGAAAGAGGATACGGTACGACGCTTGGTAATTCCCTCAGAAGAATTATGCTTTCGTCCTTACCGGGTGCAGCTGTCAGTCATGTAAAGATTGACGGTGTTGTACATGAGTTCAGCACGATTCCGGGCGTTAAGGAAGACGTTACCGAAATCATTATGAACATCAAGAGCCTGTCCATTAAGAACACAAGCGAAACAAATGAGTCAAAGACGGCTTACATTGACTTCTCCGGCGAAGGCGTAATTACTGCCGCTGACATCCAGGTTGATCAGGATATCGAGATTACGAATCCGGATCAGGTAATCGCTACCTTAAACGGTGGTGCTGATTCCAAGCTTTACATGGAGCTCACCATTCAGAAGGGCAGAGGTTACATCGGTGCAGATAAGAATAAGAACGATAAGATGCCGATCGGCGTTATCGCAATCGATTCCATCTACACCCCGGTTGAGCGTGTAAACCTTACGGTTGAAAATACCCGTGTAGGTCAGATTACGGATTTCGATAAGCTGACACTTGATGTGTTTACCAATGGTACATTAGCACCGGACGAGGCTGTTAGCCTTGCAGCGAAGGTACTCAGTGAGCATTTGAATTCCTTTATCGACCTGTCCGAAAAGGCAAAGAACGTTGAGGTTCTGGTTGAGAAGGAAAACAACGATAAGAGTAAGGCCCTTGAGATGAGCATTGAGGAATTAGAGCTTTCCGTTCGTTCCTTCAACTGCTTGAAGAGAGCCGGCATCAACACCGTTGAAGAATTAATCGACAAGACTCCGGAGGATATGATGAAGGTTCGTAACCTTGGTCGTAAGTCCCTTGAGGAAGTCCTTGGTAAGTTAAAAGAACTTGGTTTATCTTTAAACCAGGGTGATGACTAAATTTAGGAGGAAGGCACAATGGCAGGTTATAGAAAGCTCGGCAGAACATCTAGCCAGAGAAAAGCATTGTTAAGAAACCAGGTAACAAACCTGTTATACCATGGTAAGATTAAGACCACCGAAGCGAAGGCTAAGGAAATCCGCAGCATCGCTGAGCACTTAATCACTATGGCTGTTAAGGAAAAGGATAACTACGAGATGGTTACTGTTAAGGCTAAGGTTGCCCGCAAGGACAAGGATGGCAAGAGAGTAAAGGAAGTAGTTGACGGCAAGAAGGTAACTGTATTTGACGAAGTTGACAAGCAGGTTAAGAAGGAGAACGCTTCCAGATTACATGCTAGACGTCAGATGAACAAGGTTCTTTACGGAATTACCGTAGTTCCGACCGAAGCAGCCGGTAAGAAGAAGAACACGAAGACCGTTGATGTTGCAGATAAGCTCTTTGATGAGATTGCACCGAAGTACGCAGATCGTAAGGGTGGTTACACCAGAATCGTTAAGATTGGTCAGCGTAAGGGTGACGCAGCAATGGAAGTTTTCATTGAATTAGTTTAGTGATTGTCGGGGCTGTCGCACTAAGGTGTGATGGCCCCTTTCCATATGCATATTCAAGGTTTTTGCGAAGGGCTTCCGAGCGAAGTGTGCAAGAGGGTTCCTCTTGTCATGTTCTCCGGATGTAAGTCTTTCTAATCGCTCCTAGGAAGTGTAGAAATGAGTGACGCAACCGCCGCTTACGCAACCTCCATGTTGCGTGCACGGCTTTTCCGAACCTCCATGTTCGGAAATCGCTGTTTTGTGGAGCGGAGCAATAAGAAAGTCTAACATCCTACGCAAAATTCCAAGAGAAACCCTCTTGCGCGCTTCGCACGGAATATTTCGTAAAAGGGCGTGAATGTGTATATGGAAAGGGGCACAGTTCGGGAATAAAATGACAGCGGGAGCTATGTTAGTAAGGCAGATGAGCTGACGGAAAAGGGAAAGATGAATCATTAGGGGAGTAAAGCGGAAATATAGTAAGTAGAGGAATACACTGAAAGGAGGCCGTTATGAAAAAGAAAATGCTTCGTACTGAGAAATTGGTTTTTGAATATATTCGTCGCGACGAAGAAGGCAACGTGGAAGATATCCTTCGTGCTTTGGACGATGTGACTTTGGAAGTGCAGAAGGGCGAGTTTGTGGCTATCTTAGGGCATAACGGTTCCGGTAAGTCTACAGTGGCAAAGCATATCAATGCGCTTCTTTCTCCGACGGAGGGCGCGGTGTTTGTGAATGAGATGGACACGCAGGATGAGGAGCATTTGTGGGATATCCGTAAGAGCGCGGGTATGGTGTTCCAAAATCCGGATAATCAGATTATTGCTACGGTGGTGGAAGAGGATGTGGCCTTCGGACCGGAGAATATCGGTGTGCCGACGGAGGAGATTTGGCGCCGGGTGGAGGAGAGTCTAACTGCGGTAGGTATGACTGCATACCGGACCCATTCCCCGAATAAGTTGTCCGGCGGACAGAAGCAGCGTGTGGCCATCGCCGGCATTATGGCCATGCGTCCGGATTGTATTATTTTGGATGAGCCGACGGCCATGCTTGACCCGGTAGGGCGTAAAGAGGTTATGAAGACGGTTCATGAGCTTAATAAAACGGAAGGGGTAACGATTCTTCTCATTACCCACTATATGGACGAAGTAATTGACGCGGACCGCGTCATTGTAATGGACGAAGGAAAGATTGTGATGCAGGGGACTCCGCGGCAGATTTTCTCTCAGGTAGAGAAATTAAAGGGCTACCGTTTGGATGTGCCGCAGGTGACGGAGCTTGCTTATGAGCTGAAGAAGCAGGGCGTTCCGATGCCGGACGGGATTTTGACGGTAGAAGAGTTTACGGCGGCGTATACGGAAGTGAGAGCGAAGCTTGGGCAGGGAAGTTTGTAAGCATATTAGGCAGTGGCATTTAAGAAGTGGAATGAAAAGAAAGGAGGCAGCGAGATGGAGGAAACCAGAGATTTGCAGGAATGCATGGTACTGGACCATGTAAATTATGTGTACGGCGCGGGTACGGCCTATGAAAAGCATGCCCTTCGTGATATTAATCTGGTCATCGGCAAAGGCGAGTTTATCGGTCTCATCGGACATACCGGTTCCGGTAAATCGACGTTGGTGCAGCATTTAAACGGACTGATCGCACCGACCTCGGGACATATTTATTACCGCGGGAATGACATTTGCGCTGCCGGTTTTAATAAAAAAGAATTACGTAGTAAGGTGGGTCTGGTGTTCCAGTATCCGGAGCATCAGTTGTTTGAAACCACGGTAGTAAAGGATGTGGCATTCGGTCCGAAGAATATGGGTCTGCCACAGCTTGAAATCGATATGCGTACCTTTGCGGCCCTAAAGGAGGCAGGGGTTAGCGAGGAGTTGTATGACGCGTCTCCGTTTGAATTATCCGGCGGACAGAAGCGCCGTGTGGCCATAGCGGGTGTCCTTGCTATGCAGCCGGATATTCTGATTTTGGATGAGCCGACGGCGGGACTGGACCCGAGAGGCCGGGATGAGATTCTGGACCGTATTGCGCAGATTCATGCAGAAGGCAACCGGACCATTATTCTTGTATCTCACAGTATGGAGGATGTGGCAAAATACGCCTCCAGACTCATTGTAATGAAGGAAGGCAGTGTATTTTGCGACGGAACGCCGAAGGAAGTATTTGAGGCGTATAAAGAGCTTGAGAAGATCGGTCTTGCGGCGCCGCAGGTCACCTACTTGTCGGAGGCACTTCGCAATGCCGGGATATCTTTGCCGTACAATGCTACTACCCTTACGGAAGCAAAGGAGCTTCTCCTTGCGGACTGGAAGGGAGGCAGAAGATGATTCGAGATATTACCATCGGACAGTACTATCCGGTCGATTCCCCGATTCACCGTTTGGACCCGAGAGTAAAGCTTGCGGGGACGATGATGTTTTTGGTTTCCCTGTTTGTATTTTCGGGGTATCTGGGCTATGTAATTGCTGCGGCCTTTGTAGGGATTGTCATTAAGATTTCCAAGGTGCCGTTCCGTTATATTGTGCGGGGCTTAAAGCCGGTATTGATTTTACTGTTGTTTACCCTTTTATTTAACGTGTTTTTGACCAGAGAGGGCACCGAACTGTTCTCCTGGGGAATTATTCATATTTACGATCAGGGCCTTATAATTGCCGGTCTTATGGCGGTACGATTGATCCTTTTGGTAATCGGTACTTCCCTTATGACCTTTACCACCACGCCGAACCAGTTGACGGACGGTCTGGAAAAGGGTCTGCGGGGCTTAAAGAGGATTAAGGTGCCGGTACACGAGATCGCCATGATGATGTCCATTGCCCTTCGTTTTATTCCGATTCTAATCGAGGAAACGGACAAAATTATGAAGGCGCAGCAGGCAAGAGGTGCGGACTTTGAAAGCGGAAAGCTTCTGCAGCGTGCGAAAGCACTGGTACCGCTTCTCGTGCCGCTGGTGGTATCGGCATTCCGTCGTGCAAATGATTTGGCTCTGGCCATGGAAGCACGCTGTTATCACGGCGGCGACGGCAGAACGAAGATGAAGCCGTTAAAGTATAAGAGAAGAGATTTGATTGCGTATTTGATATTGTTTGGATATGTGGGACTTGTGATCGGAAGCGGGTTCATATTTTAGATTAGTGAGTTGGTTGAGGAAGATGAGCGGAAAGGGGGACAATCATGCGGCGGATTATGTTGATTGTGGCATACGACGGAACAAAATACTGCGGTTGGCAGATTCAGCCCAATGCCATCACGGTAGAGGAAGTGCTTAACCGTGAATTGTCCCGTTTGTTAAAGGAAGACATTATGGTTATCGGAGCCAGCCGTACCGATTCCGGGGTACATGCCATGGGAAATGTGGCGGTGTTTGATACGGAGACCCGGATTCCGGCGGAAAAGCTTTGCTACGCCTTAAATCACAGCCTGCCGGAGGATATTGTGATTCAGAAGTCCTTTGAAGTGGCACCGGATTTTCATCCGCGGAAGTGGGATAGCAAGAAGACCTACGAGTATAAGATTTGGAATGCGGACTTTGTACAGCCTTTTAACCGGGGATATACGCACTTTGTGTACCACGATTTGGATGTGGAGGCCATGCGGGAGGCGGCGCAGTACTTCCTCGGAGAGCATGACTTTACCAGCTTTTGTTCCACAAAGGCTCAGGTGCCGGACCATGTCCGTACCATCTACTCCTTAGAGGTGGAGCAGGAGGGACATCTGATTACCATCCGCGTCAGCGGCAGCGGTTTCCTTTATAATATGGTGCGCATTATTTCCGGAACGCTCCTTTTGGTGGGCGAGCATTTAAAGAAGCCGGAAGATGTGAAGGCAATGATAGAAGCAAAGAATCGTGAAGTGGCAGGACCAACCGCGCCGGCAAAGGGACTGATGCTTGTGGGTATTGAGTATTTTCCGGACCCGGGGAAACTGTGGGAGGAGAAGCAGGCGGAGATGCAGAAAGAGGCTATGGAGACTGAAGAAGGAACGATGGCCGAAAGGTAAGCAAAAATAAGTTTTTAGGGAACTGTTTTTGAATGGTCGAATTAATAAAAATCAGAATTGGCACGGTAAAGTAACTGCAAAAATGACTTTTGTAAATGAAAACTAAGAAAATTTAAAATTTCTTCAAAAAACCTTAGAAAAACGCTTGACTTTGCTTTATGCAACCGCTATAATGCGAAATGTTGGTAAGGTTATTCCGCATCGTCAGCGGAAGCTGACCATGAAGAAATAGAATGACAAGAAGATGAATGTAAGGAGGAAAATGCTATGAAGAGTTTTATGGCAAGCCCGGCTACCATCGAGAGAAAGTGGTATGTAATCGATGCAGAGGGACAGACTTTAGGACGTCTTTCTTCTGAAATCGCTAAGATTTTAAGAGGTAAGAACAAGCCGACCTTTACCCCGTTTATTGACACCGGCGACAACGTAATCGTTGTTAACGCAGAGAAGATTAAGGTTACCGGTAAGAAGATGGATCAGAAGATCTACTACAAGCATTCCGATTATCCGGGTGGAATGAGAGAGACCACTTTGAAGGAAATGCTCGACAAGAAGCCGACCGACGTTATTACGCTCGCTGTAAAGGGTATGCTTCCGAAGGGACCGTTAGGAAGAACCATGATCGAGAAGTTACATGTATATGCTGGCGCTGAGCATCCGCATGCTGCACAGAAGCCGGAAGCATTAGAGATTAAGTTTTAATTAGGTCGAAAGGAGGAAATAAAAATGGCTAAGGCAAGATTTTACGGTACTGGTAGAAGAAAGAGCAGTATCGCTAGAGTATACCTCGTTCCGGGTAACGGCAAGGTTACTATCAATAAGAGAGATATCGACAACTATTTCGGTCTTGAGACCTTGAAGCTCATCGTTCGTCAGCCGCTCGCATTAACCGAGACCGCTGATAAGTTCGATGCTATCGTAACTGTTCGTGGCGGTGGTTTCACCGGCCAGGCAGGTGCAATCAGACACGGTATTTCCCGTGCTTTATTGCAGGCAGATGCTGACTATCGTCCGGCATTAAAGAAGGCTGGCTTCTTAACCAGAGATCCTCGTATGAAGGAAAGAAAGAAGTACGGCTTGAAGGCTGCTCGTCGCGCACCTCAGTTCTCCAAGAGATAATCTGTCTCTTACATCGAACTTCAAAAACCCAGAAACGCCAATGCTTTCTTGGTTTTCCGTTTC
>JAZUBD010000468.1:0-16359 GCA_045638305.1 Lachnospiraceae bacterium | reverse complement strand
TATTGCTACTCCTTGGCTCACAGAACGACATGGCTACGATCCGACTTGCTATCAATTCCTCCAACACCTCTTGTTGCTCCATACACACAAAGTACCGTTCTTCTTGCTGGCGGCAATTCTTCATGATGTGTTGCATTTTCTATTTCCGTTGCAGTATACGGAAGACAGGAAAACGATATCTCTTTGTCCTTCTTTTCAATTCTTAATCTCTGCGGGCTAACATCTTTCCTTGAATTATTCAGACTTGTATGTCTGAAAACCTCAACCCATTCTGCATCCATTCTCAGTCCGCATTCCTGCGGCACCAGATACGGCGTCAGGCTTAAATCATCCACTTCATAAATACCCTTTTCGCCGCCAGCCTTTCTATCCGGATAAGTCTCCCCGGACAATCCTTCATATAGATACTTATCAGCCAAGGTAGGCATTATCAAACGCAATCCAAACACCGGAAGCTCAGGTAACCCGTTTGCACCTGTATAGTGCGTATAAACCGTAATATTACCCTTTGTGTTCACCATGTAAGAAACCTCAACAACGGTAGACGGTTTTGTTATTGTTTCATACGTAAACTTAACTGTTACTTCTCCGGCATATACATCTGAACCGTATTTGTTGTTCCCCGGCGCAACCGGCTTTCCTTGTGATACTCCGTCCACGATTACCTCTATATCCTTACAGTCGATAAACATATCTGCTGCAAGCCAGCTTCCGCTCTTAATATGAAACTTACTTCCTCTGTCATTATCCGTTAATGCTCTCCAGAAAGTAGGCTTCGGGCAACGATAAAGCCACTCGTATCCGTTCTTTACAATGGATTCCAAACCGCCTTGTGCATAAGAGAAAATGTAATCATATCCATCTCCGTGAACGCCAAGGGTATAGTCTCCGTATACCACTCTTATGCTTTTCTTATCTGTACAATCCATAATAGTACCTCACTTCCTGCATTGCCGGCTTCTCTTTGCCACTGGCAACAACAATTCCATTTTCGGAAAACTCGTAATCAGAAGGTCTGTCATCAAAATCGCCACCGTATCTAAGTACCTCTTCACCGGTTACCTCATCTTTTACAATAAGCGCCTGGTCAATGAAGTCCCATATGAAACCACCCTGATACATCTCGTACTTGTCAATCAGCTTCATATAAGAACCAAGTCCACCCAATGAATTTCCCATATCATGCATGTATTCGCACAAAATATATGGCTTCTTCGGGTTGTTGCTTAAGTACTCTTCTATCTCATAAGGCTTCGCATACATACGACTTTCTACATCGGAAATGGTGTCTTCATAGGCTCTGTTATGGAAGGAACCTTCATAATGTACCAGTCTTCCGTCATTCTTTTCTTTAAAGAAACGATTCATCGCCTCGATATCATCACCTGCATAAGATTCATTTCCCAAAGACCAGAACAGAATCGATGTATGGTTCTTAAATGTCTCGTAATTGGTTCTGGCTCTGTCGATTACTACCTCTTTCCACTGCGGGAAAGATCCCGGTACATTCCAAGACGGTTCAATTGCTCCTAACTTCTGGAAAGACCCGTGACTTTCCAGGTTTGTTTCCGCCATAACGTAGATGCCCGCTTCATCACATAAGTAATACCACGGAATCTGGTCCGGATAATGACAGGTTCTTACCGCGTTAATGTTATTTCTCTTCATGCAGTTTATATCCGTAACCATGTCATCCATGCCAATGCATCTTCCTGTTCTCGGGTTCCATTCATGCCTATTAACACCAACGATCACCAATCGTTTTCCATTCAGGTACATTACCTTATCCAATATCTCGATTCTTCTGAAGCCTACCCGGTAAGGAATTACCTCCAAAAGCTCTCCGGCGTCATCCATAAGTTCAAGATATGTTTCATAAAGATAAGAACTGTGATTATCCCACTTGTTAACATTCGGTACTTCGTTTGAAGCAAAACCTGCCAGGTATCCGTCCTTCTCTTCCAATTCAAACTTGTTATCCACCACAACACAACCGGCTTTGTCTTTCATAACGATACGGGCAGCTACATTTTTATCGGTAACCGAAGATACCTTGATCGTTGTTACTAATCTTCCGCTTTCATTATCGTTATTCAGTATCGGATTCAGCCACATATCTTCCACATGCACATCCGGCAATGCTTTTAATGAAACATTTCTGAAAATTCCGAAAAAGCGGAAAAAGTCCTGATCCTCTAAAAATGCCGCTGTACACATCTTGTGAACCTCAACAGCCAGCACATTATCCTTCTCCTTGATGTACGGAGTCAGGTCAAACTCGGACGGGGTAAAGCTATCCTCCGCATATCCGACAAACTTGCCGTTCAACCATACAAACATTGCCTGCTCTACACCTTCAAAGCAAATAACCACACGCTTACCGCAGAACTCCTCTGCCAAATCAAATCTGGTGATATACGAACCTACCGGATTATACTCAGCCGTACTGAACATTCCCTCTCCGCTACCGGTCTCAACACAGGTATATGCACCTCGTCGATAATTCTTTCCTTCCCACGGATACATGGTATTAATATATCTGATCTGATTATAGCCCTGTAACTCAATATGTCCCGGTACTTTGATTCTGTCAAAAGCGCTACAGTCAAAATCTTCTTCATAAAATCTTTCCGGTCTGCTCTTTGCATTTACACTGAAGCAAAATCTCCATTGTCCGTTCAATGACTGTGTTAATCTGTTATTTTTATTCTCCAGATCCTCGTAACTTAAATAATAGCTATGGTCACTGTGTGCCGGCATCTGGTTTATCCGAAACACCTCCGGATTATCTAACCATCTAATATCTGCGTTCATATTACCCTCTCTTTCTATATAGCCTCCAAAGAAAACCTCCAGAGGCTATTATCTGTTGTTACTTGCTTTCGATTAACTTCTTATTGGCCTCTTCGACTTTCAAGAACGAAAGGATGACAGTAATAATTAAGTCAAATGCAAACGGTAACCAAAGGTACATTACACACATCATACTGAGACAACTATCCGACTGAACAGGTGCATTATTTACATATCCGCCTATATCAAGTAACCATCCGGAAAGAGCCATACCGATACCGCCTCCAAGCTTTGTTCCGAAGGAGGTACAAGAAAACATGGAACCGTCAATTCTTTTACCGGTCTTAAGATACGTATGCTCGGAACAGGAAGCGATAACTGCACCGACATCACCCTGCCACGGGCCTTCACCAAGAGACGCCAAAACCGTGAATACCAACATTAACGGAACGCTTCCCATGTATCCCGCAACCACAATTCCGAGACGACATACGGTTGCAAATGCATAACTGATTTTATTGACCTTATACATTCCTTTCATCTTTGCTACCAGTGTAGGTGTTACAGCGAGTGCAATGATTAACGGAATATTAATTGCCCAAGAGAACACACCAAACAGTTTCTGGTTCAAAAGCACGTAAGTCATGAAGAAGGTACCGACGCTTAACATCGCAGCTCGTAACTGCTGAAGAATGTAAATTCCGCAGATCATTACAAAATATTTGTTGGATAAAAGCATCTTAAATGTCTGACCGAAAGTAAGTTTACTTTCTTCTTTTTCAGCCTCTCCGTCTTCTCTCAGTTCTTCGTCCGAAAGTTCCTTTACAGAGAACGCTGAAACCGTATTGGTAATGATACCTATGATACAATAAATAATTGCGATTGCTCTCCAACCAGCTGCACCACCGCCAAGTAATTCAACCGCATCAAATGTAATTGCCTGAATCAGTAAGTTGGTTCCGAACGAAAACATGAACCGGAAGGAACCCATCTCTACACGCTCTTTACTGTTCTTGGTTACAAGAGAGGTTAATGCTGCGTATGCAATATTGTTTGCTGTGTAGAACACTGCATTTAACAAAGTGTATGCGATAAAGAACCATGCATACTGTGCGGTCTTTCCGATGTTGGTCGGGATTGCAAATACTCCGAACAAAGTGATCGCACATCCAAAGAATCCATAGAACATCCACGGTCTTGCTTTACCCATCTTGCTCTTGGTCTTATCAATCATCGAGCCGAAGAACACATCCGATACGCCATCCAGCAATTTAGATACTGCAATTAACGTACCAACAATACCTGCATTTAACCCAATCGTATCGGTCAGGTAAATCATCACAAATGCTGTGAGAAATGCATATACCACATTACCTGCAATATCTCCTGAACCATACCCCACCTTGTTATACCACTTTAAATACTTCTTTTCTTCCATCTGTTTCTCCTTTCTGCATCCTTCTGTAAAGTTTTTGTTGCTTCCTCTATTGCCTTTCTGCTATACTTATTATAGTAAATAAGATACTAAAAATACATGCCTTATATTACAAAGAATATGCATTAAATGATACGCTTCATTTCGGTACAAACGTAGAACCTTTGAATACATGCACTTTTTTGTTTTGCACCAGCACTTTTTTGCAGGAGGAAGAAAAAAATGTATACAAATAACGCCTATCTTAACAACTCCACTTTAGATATCAAAGACAAATCGAAACCGTTGATTGTTACAAGCTGTGGAACATATCACCTGTATACCCGTCCGAAACTCCCAACCTGGAGACCACGCGGACGTCGTGATTTTCAATTGCTTTACATTGCCTCCGGAAAAGCTCATTTCCACTTTGACGGAAAGGAGCAAATAGTTACTGCCGGGCACATGGTATTGTATCGTCCGAAAGAACCGCAAAAATATGAATACTACGGCGAAGACCAAACGGAAGCATACTGGGTACACTTTACCGGCGGCAATGTCACAAATATTCTTCGTTCCTACGGCCTAACCGACGACAAAAAAGTGTTTTATTGCGGATCGGGCATAGAATACCAAACAATTTTCCGCGCAATGATACATGAGCTACAGATGTGCAAGGACAGTTACCCCGAGATGTTGGAAATGTATTTACGGCAGATTTTTATCATGTTACAAAGATTTTTCCAGACATCTACTAAAACAAGCAATACTCTGGCTGCGGAAGAAATCGATAAAGCCACCTTATATTTTAACGAGCACTACAGCGAAGACATTTATGTTGATGAATACGCTAAAGAACACAATATCAGCATCAGTTGGTTCATTCGCAATTTCAAGCAATACACCGGCGTCACACCGATGCAGTATATATTAAACAAACGGATTTACAATGCAGAGGCATTATTACAGAATCCCCAGTATAATATTACCGAAATTGCCAATATTGTTGGCTATGATAACCCTCTCTACTTCAGTCGCATATTCAAGAAAGCCAAAGGCTTATCTCCTTCAGAATACCGTAAAAACATAAATATTTAAAAAAAGAGAAAGGATGGGCGCTCCCATTCTTTCTCTTTTTGTGCAAGATTTGTCTACTTTTTCTTTTCATTTGGCAAGTAATTCTCTTCTCCGTGTATTATACTGGGCTCAAGAAAACACGAAAGGAGATGATTTCATGAAAAGAAAGTTCAACAACTTCCTACAGAACATATTGCTGTTTTATGCGGACTTTTTTACCCACCAAACTTTCCACTGCTAAAAAACCTTCTGCATCCTTTATTCCAAATACTGACGCTTTGCCTGGCACAACTCTGTTATAAACAGATTGTCCAGCTCCGTCAACCTGTAATCCTTTTTATATATTAAAACATCCTTATATATTTTTTGGTTATCCTTACACTTCTTCTGTACAAGATTGTACCGTTTCAAAAGGGAATTCGGCACAGGAGATACCCACATAAAAGTATCCGGATTTTCCGTAAGAAGTTCAAACTGGCTTGCCCTCTCAAACACAAAGATGCGACGGCTGATATTATCCGGCAGTTCCTCTTTCTTTACTTCAGCCAATGCTAAGGACGGCACATATGGATCCGCATGCGCAATCTCTATGTAATCACACAAATCAGGATATCGAATTTCCGCCATCCTGCCAAGTGCACTTTCCTTATTCATAAGCAGAACATAGTGGAATTCCGTAACCAACTCATAGTTTAACCCCTTTTCCTCAAATACAGCTTTAAAGTATTTGTCGTAATTCTCTGCATAACGTATAATTCCCAAACGATAATCCGAATGTAATACATAATCTATCACTCGTTTGGAATTGGTTTCTTTATAAAACATCTCCGCTGGTTCTTCCGTTATTCCCTTTGAAAAGTGTGCAAATGCCTCCGCGATATAACTTGCTCTCGGAACACAGATAGAAAACTGCTGCTTCGCTGCAGCTCCGGTCCGATACATTGTCTCTACCTCATCAATTTGAGTAAGGATTTTCTTTGCATGACCGACAAATCGTTCGCCCTCTTCCGTCAGCATCATTCCTTTAGCAGAACGATCAAAAATGGTGATACCCAAATCAACTTCGAGTTCTTTAATTGAACGGCTCAAATTAGGCTGTGCTATCAAAAGCACCTCAGAGGCCTTATTTATAGAACCTGCCTTCGCCACCTCTACCGCATACTTCATGTGGAGTATATTCATGCTCTTTATCCTCTCTACTAGATTGATTCGTTCTATAATCATATTATACCAAATAGAAACATTGGACGTCAAACTAATCCTTGATTTCTCCATGCGCTTTCGGACAATTTGTCCTAAACTCTCCTTCCGTACATATCGTGATTCACCCTTGCTTGGTAATAGCTATCTATCGTCCCCGGCGCATTGTACAATGCAGTCAACATATACGCCCGGATGTTATCTACCTGTGTAACATTTTTCTTCAAGCAGTCAATGACATACCGAACATGGTCGCTACCCAACTTCAAAAATCTATTCTTCACAAGCTGATACGGGTAGTCTGCCCCTGCAATACGAACGGTTTCACGTTCAATGCTAACCATCTCTACCAGCAGGTCAGCTATCTCATCCACAATCCCATCGTAAGTCCCGTACTCCTGCTTCAGCCTGTCATATTCAATATTATCATGAATAATATTCGTGTATGCAGTTATCAGATCCATCACATCCATCCTCCGGGCAGTCGCTGCTGTCCCCTGATAGATAGGATTGATGTAATCTCTGTCCGTAGTCAGTGTTGTAATCTTTGTATTTGTCTCACCCTTTGGCGTAGGAGAGGTTACATTGTTTTGTAAGAGGGTATCACCGTTTTTTGTACCCCCTCCTACAAAATTTTGTACCACCCCCTGCAAAGTTTCGTAGGAGTACCCACATTCTTCTGTACCACCCTCGGCAAAGTCTACTGTTTCCTTCATTTCAACATACTCTTCCTGTACAACCACTGATTCAATTTCAGCCTCCGGAGCTCTTTCCGGATATGTAAGTCGATTCAACACATCTGCATTCAATCCAATATACATCACATTGTTAAGAATCAGTCCGTTTCCGCAAGTCACTTCTCGGAACTCTTTCCGGATTACTCCCAATTCCTCCAAACGGTCCATTGCTGCCTTTATGCTTCTTTTAGACTCACCGTACAAATCCGCATACTGCTGATAAGTTTTCTGAAGCAGGTCACCCCGGAACCGCTTCTTCCATCCAACCACCAGCCCGGTTCTCTCATCTCTAATCTCTGTCGGACGATACCAGTACACAATATCCCCCAGTAGGGTAATGGCAAGCAAGTACGGCTTGCCATTCTCTCTGGTGATGGTACTGTACCAAATCTGTGGTATTACGTTGCCAGAGATATTCATCATTCCCATAGCATCTACTGTTTCATTTCCACTCGTCATGTATTTCATCAATCAAATCCCCCATTCTGTTTCCAACGGTCGAGAAGTTTGTAAATCACCTCCTCGATTTCCTCACTCGTATAGTCGTTTCCAAAATAATCTTCCATTCGGTCAGCCTTTAGCACAATCTTCTTTGGCTTTTCCTTCTCTTCTGACAAAATCAAATCCACCATACCGGAATTCAATTCCCCGGATAAGCTATATTTCTTAAGAAGTGACGCTTGTGTTCCGTTGGGTACCTTTCGAAGTTCCTGCATCTTCTGGTACACCATAATCTGCTCTGCTTCACTTAAAAACGAAATATCGACACCAGAGATAAAGCCCAACTTCTTTTCATCCACCATATCCAGCAAATCCGGTATCAGCTCTGCCAGTC
The DNA here is from genome assembly GCA_045638305.1 of Lachnospiraceae bacterium. Lineage (GTDB taxonomy): Bacteria > Bacillota > Clostridia > Lachnospirales > Lachnospiraceae > SIG307. The sequence continues at coordinate 8,303 of JAZUBD010000468.1, read as the reverse complement.
GGATGTAACGTTGTACCATCTTTCCATTGTCACCGGCAGCCTCGCCCACTTCGTCATAAGTATGCTTTCCTGACTTGCTTCCCTGATGCTTCAGCGCTTCAAACTTCATCTTATAGGCCTTAGCCTTTTCACTCGACAAAATATCCTCACGCTGGATATTGGAATCCACCATGATAATAGTTGCCTCGTCGTCGGTGTAATTCCGTACCATAATCGGCATTTCCCGAAGTCCTGCAAGTTCTGAGCCACGTTTTCTTCTGTGTCCGGCAATCAATTCATAACCACCGGCTTTTCTCGGCCTTGCAATGCCCGGCATCAATACACCATACTGCTTGATACTCTCTGTCGTTTCCTCCATCTTCTCATCGTCCAGCACACGAAACGGGTGGTCATGGAATGTATGAAGTTCTGCTAACGGTACATAGATTATCTTCTCTGCGGAATCCTCTTCACCGGTTCCTCCAAATAAATCATCAAAACTTCCAAGGTTAATCTTCTCTGCAGTACTCTTCTTCGAACTACTCATTTGCCACCACCTCCTCTGTGAAAGACTGATAGGCAGCTGCCACTTTCCCCTTCGGGTCGTGTGCATAAATACTGACACCCTCTGCCGATATCTCAGCAGCTCTTACCGAAATTGGAATGATATTCTCAAAAATCTTGACTCTACTTCCATATGCCTCCTGAAGCATCGTGGTAATCTCTTTTGCATAATTGGTTCGATTGTCCACCATAGTTAACAGAATGCCCTCAATCTCCAACCGTTGGTTCAACTGACGCTTTACCTTTCCGATAGTCTTAATCAACTGCTGGAGCCCTTTTACCGGCAAATACCCCGCCTGTACCGGAATGAGAATACTGTCGGCCGCCGCAAACGCATTGATAGTAATCATGCCAAGAGACGGCATACAGTCAATGAGAATGTAATCGTAGTTGTCCTTTACCTTTTGAATGTACTCACGCATAATGCACTCTCTGCTCATGACGTTTACAAGAGATACTTCCAAACCGGAAAGTTCGATATTTCCCGGCATCAGGTCAATCCCCTCCTCATGATGGAGAATTCCTTCGGTCGGGTCCACCTCTTCATCGTTAATGACATCCACCAGAACTGATGCCAGCGTTATCTCCAACGCGTCCGGTTCGGTATAGCCGAGACTTGCCGTCAGGCTTCCCTGCGCATCGGCATCCACTACCAAAACTCTCTTGCCGAGTTTTGCAAGGCCGATGCCTAAGTTACTGGTAGTGGTAGTCTTTCCGACACCACCCTTTTGATTTGCGATTGCGATTACTTTACACATGTCTTTTGTCCTCCTTGAGTTTATGTAAGAAAAAAGGACACAAGCTTTCTCGCTCATGTCCTTTTACTCTTCTTATTCATGATTTTACGCCTCGATACCTAATCTCCGAGCCAATTCCAGTATTCCTTCGATGAACAATCCCTCGTCAGAACCCTGTGTTTCTGCGGCTTTCAGCGTTTTTTCATGTACTGACAATGTTGTCAGCAGTGGGTCTCCCTCACGAATGCGGAGGGTCCTTCTGATTTCCTTCGGTACTACCACACGGCCTAAGTCATCTATTCTTCTTACGATACCTGTTGCTTTCATACTGACTCCTTTCGGTGTTTTCCATAACTTTGTTGTGGAGTTAGTATGCGGAAAAAGCGGGAGATTATGCGTGGGGGAAGAAGTATACGAAAACTATTCCTCCTCTTCCTGCCGCTTTAAGCATTCCTTCCTAAACCATTCAATATACTCTTTGTTGTATACCAATTCACCGTTTATCACATCATAAAACCGGTCCGTCTCCGGATTAATATGAAACTCTTTTCGTTTCTGTGTAACTTCTTCTTTTGTTACTCCATACATTTCCGCAATGATGCTGTCCGGGTGCTCTTTCCACAGAATACGAAGTTCTTTTTCCGTTATATCTTTAAAATCTTTCATGGTCCACCTCCGAGATTAGTATCTCAAACAGCACAAAGTTTATTCGTTTGCCTGTTTTGTATCCCCTCCTACAAAATTTTGTACCATCCCCTGCATCATTTTGTAGGAGTACCCACACTTTTTTGTACCACCTCATTTGACGCGCGTCAAATAAAATTCTTTCTAAAAGAAATAAAGGGACCGATTATACAGTCCCTTTGCACATCCTCGTATTCTTTCTGTTTATCTTATCGTAATATACTTTTGATTCTTACTATTAGGTCGATTCGGCACCGTCATAGCCAATCTTCCCTATTCTACAAGCGGCTGTATATGTCTACGTGCAGACTTTTTCTCCTTATGTCCTAACACCTCTGCAATCTCAAGAGTACTTCTTAGTATCGTACAAAACCCCAAAATCAGTGTCACCGCATTCGTCCGCTTATTCCTTTCATCTGGGGTCATCTTTTTGTCCCTGACAAATCAAGCACACCCTATGCATTCTTTCAATACACAAAAACGCACGCTTGCGTGTCCATGCATTCAGCGTGCGTTTTCTTTACATCATTACTAAAAAAACCTCTGGTGAAAATTCTTTTCAATCAGTCAATCATGTAAGTATCTTGCTGTTTATAACCCTTCCTCTTTTTACCATAAATTCTTTATTACACTTTGGACATCGAGCTATTATTCGATTCTTCATTACCGGTATCCTTAAAGTTTGCCGGCATACTTCACATGAAATTAAAACTCTTTTTTCTATCTTTTCTTCTCTTTTTCCATTCTGGTTGTATTTTCTTTTTTTACTTTCTGTTTCACTTGTTTTCGTTTTCTTAGTCTTTCTCCTCTTCTCTTCTTTCTCATTATCAACCTGTCTCACTTTAAACAAATAGTCATACAATTCTCCATCTTCATTCTCTAATCTTCTAACCGAAACAACTATAAATAAACCATAACATAGCAGTACCGGCAAATCATTCCCCAAAAATTTCTGCCAAAGATATTCTTGTGCAAAAAAATCTAATATTCTTCCTATAATAGTCCCTGGAACAGAAAGTACAAATACTAACACAACAGAAGCAAAACCCAGCCCAGCAGCTATAACCGCTGCACATATCAGGCCAAGCATCCACCCCCGAAATCTCCCCCCACATTTAACATATCCCCACGGCAATAAAACAACCAAATATGAAATAGCAAAAGCACATATGAACTTCCATATCTCTGCTTTTGTTACATCATTTGCTGCACGAACCGTAATCACAACACCGCATATAAAAAGCACAAAGCTAATAATAATCCAAAGTAAAAAAGGAACTCTTATTGATTCTTTTTTTCTATTATCTTTGTTACTTTTTATTTTATTGGCATTATCACGTACTCCCTGTTCCTTTTTTCTGTAGTTGGATTCTTCATAATCCCATGCATACGAGCGTGCATAACTTGATTCATTATTACTTGAATTATCGTAGGATATACCTACCGCATTCAACAAATCAACAGAATAATACCCTATTGAGAACTTTAATATTGTTTCTTTCAGCTTAGCAATCCCTTTTGTAAACAAATCATATGAAATATCTTTACCACCATTATGTGCACACTGATTTCGAAACCATACTATTTTTTTAAGATGATTTTCCACCACTTCTCTTTTCAAAAGGCAGCTATATTTTGAATCATAAATAAGTATAGCTGCGCATAACGTAGCGTCAACAAACTCAAATGTTTTTCTTCGTTTTAAAAAGTCCTCATATTTCTGAGCCACTTTGGGATCCTCTCCACATTGCAAATAAGTTCTCATTCGAGGCAACAATTCCTCTTCCAACCAGTTATTTCCAAAACATTCCCGCATGACTCCTTCTACTGTTTCACGAAAAAAAATGTCAATCGAATCATGCAATACTTCCTTATATGACATGTTATATTTTACCTCCTCATTTGAACGCTACAAATTTCTCTTTGTTTGTCTTTCAACAGGGTTTTCTCTATCGTCAATCCTAATCGTCACCATTCCGGCATGCCATTGAATTAACATTATATTATAATCGATTTATCCATTTTTTTCAACAGAAAATTTTAATTACATATAATCTCAAAATTTCAATTATTTATAAATTCAAAAAGGATGCGACTCAATGCCGCATCCTTTCTACTCTTAGGAAGACAATCTATTTTGTTATTACTTCGTAAATACCATTTTGTCGATATTGAAGCCACCGCGGTCGGTTGCGATTCCGATGGTATTCTTGCCTGCGGTCAAAGATATCTCCACATAAACACTCTTGTAAGCATTCCAATCGCCCGTATTCGGCACGGTTACGTTTGCAAGCACTTCTTTACCGGAGTCCTTTTCCAAACGGAAGGAGCTTCCCGTTGCCGATGCCACGCGGATTTCCACGCTGTAGGTACCGGTGCTCGGCACATTCACTTCATAGCTCATCCAATCGCCCGGATCGATATACGCCACGCAATTGCCCGCCTTCTCTACGCCACTCATGTAGTTGTAGTTCTCCGCCTCAACGGTAAATGTAGCAGACGTCGTTCCGGTGTTTCCGGTATTCGTATTGGTATTCTGGTTATTGGACGTATTGTTATTCGTGTTGTTATTCCAATTGTTATTATTCCCGGTATTGTTGTTTGCATTATTACCGGTATTGGTGTTGCTTCCGCTCTTTGCGGTAAACACCAGCTTATCCAGATTAAAACCGCCACGGTCCGTTGCGATTCCGATGGTATTCTTACCTGCAGTCAACGCTACATCCACATAAACGCTCTTATAAGCGTTCCAATCCCCTGTATTCGGCACGGTTACGTTCGCAAGTACTTCTTTGCCGGAGTTCTTCTCCAAACGGAAGGAGCTTCCCTGGGCGGAAGCCACACGCACTTCCACGCTGTAGGTACCGGCCTGCGCCACATTGATATCATAACTCATCCAATCGCCCGGATCGATATATGCCACACAATTGCCGGCCTTCTCCACGCCACTCATGTTGGAATAATTCTCCGCTTCGATGGTAAAGCTCGTACCTACCGTCGTTCCCGCATTTCCGGTGTTATTGTTGTTATTCTGATTATTGTTCGTATTGTTATTGTTATTCGATGTATTGTTGTTCGTGTTGTTTCCGGTATTGTTATTACCGGTGTTGGTATTGGTGTTGCTTCCGCTCTTTGCGGTAAATACCAGTTTATCCAGGTTAAAACCACCACGGTCCGTTGCGATTCCGATGGTATTCTTACCTGCAGTCAACGCTACATCCACATAAACGCTCTTATAAGCGTTCCAATCGCCTGTATTCGGCACGGTCACGTTCGCCAGTACCTCTTTGCCGGAGTTCTTCTCCAAACGGAAGGAGCTTCCCTGGGCGGAAGCCACACGCACTTCCACGCTGTAGGTGCCGGCCTGCGCCACATTGATATCATAGCTCATCCAATCGCCTGGATCGATATATGCCACACAATTGCCGGCCTTCTCCACACCGCTCATGTTGGAATAATTCTCCGCTTCGATGGTAAAGCTCGAACCCAACGCAGTACCACCGGACGTCCCGGTGTTGGTATTTGTATTATTATTCCCGGTGTTATTGTTGGTATTATTACCGGTGGAACCGCTGTTGGAGGAACCGCCCTCCACCTGCTTCCAGTTAATCCAGTCGTACTGTGCTACCAGCGGTGTTCTGCCGTTGTACGGCTTTAACCACTCGTCCACACCGATACCCGGCCATACATTCATCATAATCTTACCCGGCGTGGTCGGAATATTATTCGTAGCGGTATATACTTCCTTTCCGTCTACATACCAGGTAATTCTGCCCGGCAACCATAAGAACCCATACTGATGGAAGCTCTGGGACGCATCAAAGCCCAAATCATACACATACTCATGATTTCCTACGCCGTTGGTGTAGTAGTTGAACTGGACCTTTGTGGTATCCTTGCCCAGAAACTCAATGTCGATTTCATCCCATACGGTTCCGTCGGTCGGGCCCGTATACGTAAAGAAGGATGTCACTACACCGTCATTTTTAATCGGCTTCATGCTGACATCATACATACCGTACCCGAAGGTATCGTTGGTACGGTATTCGCCGCCGCTGTACCCTCCGGTAGCGTAATCCCTGTCGATTTTCAGGTTCAAGTAACCGTCAAACCAAACATTATCGGCTCTCCAGGTACAGTTAAACATGTCACCGTTGGACCAGCCGTCTGCCTTGTGCATGGTAGCATGCTCTTCTCCCGCAAAACCGACACCGAAGGACTCTCCCTGAAACTGTGCCGCTTCTGCTTCATGTACGCTACCCGTTTGTGCGGTAAACACCATAGTCACCGCAAGTAAACCCGCAATCAATGCTTTCCGCATGTTTGCTCTTTTCCCCATAAAAAAATAGCACCTCCTGCAAAATATTGTAATTTTATTATACAGAAGAATATTTTTATGCGTATATCAACATCTTGCGATTTACTTCACATTTTTGCAGTATATTCCCGAAAATTTCCACCGATAAACATAGGCGGTTATACAAAAAGAAAAGTGCGTGCTTCCCCTTTCGGTTCCGCACGCACTCATATTTATTTTACTGATTATTAAACTTCCTCGCCCTCGGTATCAGCCTCCGTTTCAGTCTCGTTCTCGGTAATATTAAGCAAGAACATCTGTACAATCTCAAACGGATCCGTGGTAAGGTCTCCCGTCATAATGGAAATCTCTACATAGTTATCCAGACCGATATCCTGGAAAATAATAAAGGTACGAACATACTCATACGCGGTTGTATCCAGATAGTAACACTGCTTTCCGTTACATACAATCGGTACCACATCCTCTACCGTGGTTGTCTCGTTGTAATCTTCCTCTACAAGCTTTGCAGCTACGTCATCCGGCTCTGCAATCGGGAAATCGGAATCGGTGTAGTCAACCTCATATGCCGGGTCGTCTTCACTGACTGCCGGATCATTTACTGCCAGATACAAGGTATATGTATACTGATTGTCAAAGAACCAGTTATCCTTTGCATATATTGTCACCGGAATCGTTTCGTAGGTGTCGTTATCCCACATCATAAAGGTACCGGACTTACAATTGTACTCATCGTACCACTGTCCCCAGCCCTCCGGCATTTCGTCCTTGGTATACTTTTCCGGCTCCGGAAGGTTCAGCTCATCATCGTCATCAATCTCCCAATCGATGTCCACTTCCGTCTCAAGCTCTGCATTCAGTGCCTCCTCCGGAATCACAATCGGCTCCGTAAGTGCTTCTACCGTAGCAACCAAGTCATCCATTGTAAAGGTACCTTCTTCGGTCTCCTGCGCAACAAACTTAATCAGAATATCAGCAGACACAATCTCCTTGGTTGCCTTGTCAAACTTAAGCGTACAAGAAGTGGAGCCCATCTCTAAGCCGTCTATGCCCAAAGACTCGGTATCTCCGAATACCTCTGCGCTTTCCAACTCACCGGACAAATAGTAGAAATCGTCATCCTGTGTGATTTCTACATTCTTCATCTCCTCTAACGGAGAAGTTTCTTCTTCTTCCTCTTCCTCTTCCAGTTCAACATACAAATACTCAGACTTGGTCCATACGCCGGTTTCACTATCCCAGTTATACTCGGTTCTGACGGAAGACGTTTCATCATCTACATAATAAGTCTCCGTATTCACAGTCTGGTTAATGCCCAACATGCTGACGGTAGCATTATTTTTCTGATACGTAATATTGTCATAATTATACTGCTCCGCATCAATGCTCATTGCCATTTCGCCGTACTCGGTCTCACCCTTATACGCAAACTTCATGGTCATCTTCATGTTGCCGTCAAACATCTCTTCATTTGCGGCAAACAACTCTTCTGCTGTCGGAAGTACCACCGGAGTCGGGGTCGGTTCCGGGGTAGCGGTCGGTTCCGGAGTCGCGGTCGGTTCCGGCTTTTCACCCTTATCCTTCTTACCGGTATCATCGCCGTCCGCTTCTACCTTCTTGTCGTTTCCGCCGTCCTTTGCTCCACAGCCGGCAAGAGTACCTACCATGGCAAACATCAACAGCATGGCCAGTAACATTGTCAAAAACTTTCTCTTCTTCATGTTCTTAATTTCCTCCTTGTGTACGTTAGTCCCTATCATAACTCTCGCATAAAACATATAACAAATTAATATTTTACCTCGTTTTTTTACATTTTTCAAGTTTTTTCTTTCTATCTTAAGAAACAATTAATCAATTACCCTTTTTACTACCTCCGGAAGCTCCCGAAAGCAGGTAATCCGCGGCACCTCCTGTATTATCGTTCCGAACCCGTAAGCCGCATGAATAAAGGAAAGTCCGGCCTCCATGGTGGCGTCATAGTCCCCTTGAATATCTCCCACAAAGTCGGATCGTAGCCATGT
>JAZUBD010000467.1:0-2055 GCA_045638305.1 Lachnospiraceae bacterium | reverse complement strand
ACAAACTTTGCATAACAAAGCTCATATAAAAGTGCATCCATATAGGATTCATTCTGATATAAACGGCCGTACTCCATCATCAAACCGAACATACGCGGATTCTCGATAACTCGTTGTGCCATCTCTCCCTCTGCAGGCTTTACGCTGCTGAGTACAGCATACTTGGATACCTCATTGATATCCTCGATATCCAGTCCCAAGCCAACCTGACAGTCCTTTGCGGTTTCCACAACTTCACGCGGTCCCAATTCGATACCGATTACCTGTACCTCCCTTACCGGCTTTCCCGGCTGATACAAATACATGGTATCCTCCTCTCTGACTCTTCCGTGCAAGTTACCGATTACCATAACTCCCTGTATGCGGGCGGATTCAAATACCGCCTCTACCAAAAGAGAACAACGTTTCTCTCTTCCTTCCTTCTTACTTCCTGCTCTTTTTGCCTCAGACTTCGGCTCACTTTTCTGCGCCAACTCCGCTTCCTTACTTTTGCGAAATAACTCCTTAACACTAATCATTTACCTTCTCCTCTCGTAACAAATCTTTTATTACTTCTCCCGCTATCATAAGCCCGGCCACCGACGGTACAAAAGAGATACTTCCCGGTACCGCTCCCGCCTCATGCTTAATAGGCTCCTCCTTCGAATACAATACCTTAAGCTTCGTAATCCCTCGTTTTTTTAACTCACGACGCATTACCTTTGCCAACGGACAAACCGATGTTTTCCCGATATCCGAAATCTCAAATCGTGACGGATCCAGCTTATTTCCGGTACCCATACAAGAAATAATCGGCACTCCTGCTTCCTGCGCCCGCTTCACCAATTCTAATTTTGCCGTTACGGTGTCCACAGCATCCACCACGTAATCATAGTCCGTAAAATCGAAAGAATCTGCCGTATCCGGAAGAAAAAAGCAGTCCCTGCACTCTACCTTTAACTCCGGATTAATGGAATGCAGGCGTTCTTCCATCACTTTGGTTTTTGAACGTCCTACCGTATCGTAAGTAGCAATAATCTGACGGTTGATATTACTGATGCTGACCGTATCCTTATCTACCAGCGTAAGCGTTCCGATACCGGCCCTGCCCAACGCCTCTGCCACATAACCGCCGACGCCGCCGACGCCGAACAATGCAACATGCTTGTTTTCAAGCAGTGCCACTCCGTCCTCACCGATTAAATAGGAGGTCCGCTCCATGGATTCCTTCATATCGATTCTCCCGTTTCTAACTGATAAAAGGGGCTGTCGCGCCTGCGTATCCTGCGCCAGCCCCTTCTTATATTTTACACGTTTTCCTGCTTTTTTGCAAGCCTTCCGCTACACTTCAAAGAATTAGCGTAAACTCTGCGCATAGCCCTTAATATCGGAAGCATTTACATACTTCTTTACTTCACCGTTGTTTACAACCACAAGTGTCGGAGCCTGCATAATACCGTAGGTATCTACCATTGCCAGATTCTCCTCCGCATCCACGGTCTCGTAGGAAACATCCTTTAAAAACTCCTTCGCAAGCTTACAATTCGGACAGGTCTTAGTGGTGAAGAGATAAATACCGTCACCCTTCTTTTCCGGTGCGGAAATCTCTTCCATCTGGGTATGCATTTCGCTGTCCAATGTAATGCGGTTCGTCGCCTTATTTAACGGATCCGCCATAGTTCTGGACTGTGCCAAATCATACAGCTTACGGTTCTTATACTCCTGAGTCTTACCTTCGTTCCAGTTCTGTACCGGACGATAGTAACCGGTAATTCTGGAATATACCTCTGCCTTTGCACCACAGTGCGGACAGGTCCACTGCTCTCCGGCCAGATAACCGTGGGTCTTACAGATAGAGTAAGTCGGAGACAAGGAATAGTACGGCAGCTTATAGTTCTTTGCAATAGTACGAACCAGCTTTGCCGCAGCCTCCCAATCCGGAAGTTTCTCTCCTAAGAATGCATGGAATACGGTACCGGAGGTATACAACGTCTGTAACTCATCCTGAATATCCAGAGCATCGAATAAATCTCCCCTATAATATAACCCCACCTGACAACTGTTAGTATAGTACGG
>JAZUBD010000466.1:0-14675 GCA_045638305.1 Lachnospiraceae bacterium | reverse complement strand
GGTACTTGCCTGTGCCCTTCCGGTGATGATTATTATGGTTACCTTTATTCTTATGAAGGCGACGCCGTTGTTCTCTGTAGTACAGAAGAAGCTGGATAAGGTAAATTCCGTGGTACAGGAGAATGTAGGCGGTGCCAGAGTGGTAAAGGCTTACGGTCAGGAAGAATATGAGATTAAGCGTTTTGAGGGGGTAAACGATGAACTTCGGGATACCAACTTTAAGGTATTAAAGATTATGGCATTGTTCGGACCGGTCATTACGTTGGTGATGAACTTTGCGGTTATCGCCATTATCTACATCGGTGGTTTCCAGATACATATCGAGAATGCAGGCATGTCCACTGGTTCCATTATGGCGGCGATTTCCTACGTTACCCAGATTTTGATGTCCGTCATGATGGTTTCCATGATGTTCCAGTCCGTATCCCGTGCCATGGCATCCGCAGGTCGTATCAATGAAGTAATCGATGCGGATCCGGTGATTGAGGGCGGTACCGTTACGGAAGGAACCGGAAAGGCTACCATCGAGTTCAAGAATGTGTCCTTCCGTTATCCGGGAACCCACGGTGATCCGGTACTTCATGATATTAATTTAAAAATTAATCAGGGAGAGACCCTTGCTATTATCGGTGCTACCGGTTGCGGTAAAACCTCCCTTGTAAACCTTCTGCCGCGTTTTTACGATGCGACGGAGGGAACGGTACTCTTTGACGGTGTGGATGTAAAGGAATATGATTTAAATGCATTGCGTGAGAAAATCGGTTATGTGATGCAGAAAAGTGAACTTTTTTCAGATACGGTAGCCAACAACATCCGTTGGGGTAATCCGGAGGCTTCCATGGAGGAAATTAAGGAAGCGGCAACCATTGCCCAGGCGGCGGACTTTATCGAAGGTTTTAATGAGCAGTACGATACGTTTATTGCCGAAAAGGGCGCTTCCCTTTCCGGTGGTCAGAAGCAGCGTGTATCCATTGCACGGGCAATGCTTCGTAAGCCGGAGGTGCTGATTTTGGACGATTCCACATCTGCACTTGACTTGGTTACCGAAGGTAAGCTTCAGCGTGCCTTAAAGGAGAAGCTTGACGATACCACGATTATTATGATTGCACAGCGTATTGCCAGCGTAAAGCAGGCAGACCGTATTGCGGTATTGGAGGAAGGAACGATTTTACACTGCGGAACTCACGAGGAGTTGTTAAAGTGCAGTGAGACCTACCGTGACATTTATGATTCCCAGATGAAGTCCGGTGCATATATGGAAGGAGGTGCTGCAAATGAGTAATCAGAACAGACCGCCACAGAGCATGCCGCCGAAAGGACAGCCACCGCAGGGTATGCCACCGGGTCCGGGATTTGGACCGGGAGGCCGCCGTGGAGGTCCGGGTGGAATGATGGGGGCACGCCTCAATAAAGAGAAGCCGAAGAATACCGGAAAGACGTTGCTGCGTCTGGTGAAGGTAATCGGCAGAAGTAAATACTTCCTGTTAGCGCTTTTACTTACCATGAGTGCCGTAACCGTACTGGATTTGTTCGGACCGACTTTACAAGGTCAGGCAATCGATACCATTCAGTTGGTAGACGGAAAGTTTACGGTTGATTTTGACAGTTTGAAGCAGATTCTATTTACAATGATAGTTTTGTTCGGCATCAGTGCAGGATTTACTTATTTGCAGAGTATTTTATCCGCAAAGATTTCTCAGGACACGGTATTTGCCATGCGTAATGATTTGTTTACGAAAATCAGCCGCTTGTCCATTGCAGAGACGGACAGTCGCCGTCACGGTGATTTGATGTCCCGTATGACCAATGACGTAGAGAACGTATCCAATGCGGTTTCCCAGTCCATTGCGTCCCTGTTTTCCAGTATTTTGACCTTCTTCGGAGCACTTTATTTCATGCTTCGTTGTAATGTGATTGTAACGCTGGTGGCATTTATTACCGTACCGCTTACCTTGCTTGTGTCCGCAAAGCTGGCAAAGTTCATGCGTCGTTATTTTGTGGAGCAGCAGATGCTTTTGGGTAAGTTAAACGGTGAAGTAGAGGAAATGGTCATCGGATATAAGACCGTTGTGGCTTACGGCAAAGAAGGGGAGTCAATTGAGCGCTTCAATGAAATCAGCGAAGGTCTTCGTAAGACCAGTATCAAATCCAGAGTGTTTGGCTCCATTATGGGACCGTGCATGAATTTCCTCGGAAATTTACAGTATGTATTGGTGGCTGCTTTTGGTATTTTCTTTATGGTGAAGGGCGGCAGAATGACGCCGGGTGATATTCAGGCGATGCTTCAGTACTCCAAGAAGTTTAACCGTCCGATTAACGAAATCGCAAACCAGTATGCTTCCATTATGACTGCACTTGCAGGTGCGGAGCGTATTTTCGAGATTATGGATACGCCGGATGAAATCGATGAGGGTACCCTTGATGTAGAGGTAAGTCAGATTCAAGGTAACATCGAGTTCAAGGATATCGAGTTCGGTTATGTGCCGGATGAGCCGGTACTTAAGGGAATGAACCTTTCCGTAAAGAAGGGACAAAGAATCGCCATTGTAGGCGCTACCGGTTCCGGTAAGACTACGGTGGTAAATCTGTTGACTCGTTTTTACGAACTGGACGGCGGTAAGATTTACGTAGACGGAATGGATATTACGGAGCTTCCGAAGAAGACCTTGCGTGATTCCATCGCAATTGTATTGCAGGATACGGTTTTGTTTGCGGATACTATCCGTGCCAATATCCGTTACGGCAATCCGGATGCTACGGAAGAGGAGATTAAGTTTGCGGCTAAGACTGCAAAGGCGGATAAGTTTATCGAGCGTCTGCCGGATGGTTATGATACAGTACTGACCGAGGGAGGCAGTAACCTGTCCTAGGGACAGCGTCAGCTTCTGGCCATTGCCCGTGCGGTAATCGCAAATCCGCAGATCCTCATTTTGGATGAGGCAACCTCCAATGTCGATACCCGTACCGAGATGCACATTCAGCAGGCAATGCTTGCTCTTATGAAGAATCGTACCAGTCTTATTATTGCACATCGTTTGTCTACCATTCGCGATGCGGATAAGATTGTGGTATTAAAGGGCGGCGTTATTGTGGAAGAAGGTAACCACGAGGAACTCTTAGAAAAGAACGGCGAATACGCAAAACTGTACCAGAACCAGTTCGCCGGTTTTGCTACCTAGAAAGAAATAGAGAAAAGCGTCTTTCCATCCTTGCAATGGAAGGACGCTTTGTTTTATAATGAGGAGGAAACAGTGAAGAAGAGAGGTATGCTGGTATGAAAAAAGCACTTTGGTGGGCGCAGGCAGGCTTGGCGTTAGTATTGACATTGACAATTATAGGAATCTCGGTGGTAGGAACGTTGGCGTTCCGTCCGTTGTACTATCATGATATGAAAACTTTGGGGATTGCGGAGTATACCGGACTTTCCGAAGCTGAAATAAGAGAGAATTACGATGCACTTATCGACTATAACATGGAATGGAAGGATGGTTACTTAGAATTCCCGACGTTGCCTATGTCCGAAACCGGGCGGATACATTTTGAAGAGGTAAAGGAAATCTTTGATATCTTTAAGTATCTGGCGGTGTTTGGTAGCCTTCTCGGCGTAGTTGGAATTGTGGTTATGGCAAAGAAAAAAGAATACCGGTATTTGAAGATGACAGCGATTGTGTCCTGTGGTTTGCCGGCGGTGCTGGGAATTTTGGTGGCGCTGTTTTGGGATAAAGTGTTTGTTATTTTTCATGAGTTGTTCTTTAACAATGATTATTGGATTTTCGATTACCGGACTGATCCGATTATTTTGCTTCTTCCGGATGAGTTTTTTATGCACTGTGCATTGATGATTTTCGGAGGCGTTTTCTTAGGGGCGTGGGTATGTCTGGTCAGCTATTCGGTACTTACGAAGAAGGCAAAAAGGAATAGAGAATGTTAGGACGGATGCGGACTGTTGCAGGAAAAGCGGCAGTCCGTTTTGATATTGCAAAGGGAAAAAATGAACCATGGGTTTAATCGGAATTGCTTAATGGGTTCTGTACTTTTTCGTGTTTTCTGTTATGCTATAAGTGTAAGCAGGCCGGCTACAATACCTTGAAAGGAGAAATTATTATGGAAATCAGAATCGGTGAAAACATAAAGAGATTAAGAAAAGCGAAGAATGTGACTCAGGAGCAGATTGCAGAGGTATTAGGAATTTCGGTAACCGCAGTGAGTAAGTGGGAAAGAAACGAGACCTATCCGGATATTACGTTGTTGTTTCCGTTAGTCCATTATTTCGGAGTGACTTTGGACGAACTCATGGGATACGACGAGGAGAGAGTGCGGGCGGAGATTACGGAGACGCTTACATATTACCGGAGCCTATGGTTAACGGAGAGGGAGAAGGCTCGTGAAGTAATCGTGAAAGCCTATAAGGATTATCCGAACGACTACCTGGTGATGCATTATTATATGTGGAATCTTGCAGGGGATATGGCAGACAACGATAAGGAGACGTTACTGGCGCATAAGGAGGAATTTCTGGCAATCTGCGATAAGATTTTAAACGGTTGTACCGAGGAAACAGTACGATTAAACGCTTGGAATATGAAGGCGAAGCTCCTGCATGCGGAGGGAAAGACGGAAGAGGCTCTGGCGATTTACGGAGAGAAGTATCCGAACTGGTACGATACCCGTGACCAGAAAAAAGAACAGTTATTTGCCAAGGATACACCGGAATTCGGATTGTATCTGAAGCAGAATCTGTATGAGCTTGCCTGCTTTGCAACAGACAAGAAGATGAAGGATATTTGGTTCTGTACGGAGTGCGTTTCGGAGGATAAAGTAAAGAAAGCTCTTGAACTGGCAGAGGCACTGGAGGAGATGAGAAAGCGCACGGGAAATGAAGAACTTCTGCTTTCGGAATATGTGGTTTACGACTGCTTGCAGGGGTATATACTGCGCTTCGGAGTAAAAACGTTCGACGAAAAGGAAATTCTCGAAAGGAGAAAGGCAGTTGCCGATGCCTGCAACAAGCTGGCGGAACGTGACCCGAGTGTGAAAGCGTATCTCATGAAGCGTTACGGTCGTGAGACGCTTGCGTAGAATGTCTGGAAAAGAATAA
Organism: Lachnospiraceae bacterium; assembly: GCA_045638305.1. Classification (GTDB taxonomy): domain Bacteria; phylum Bacillota; class Clostridia; order Lachnospirales; family Lachnospiraceae; genus SIG307. The sequence continues at coordinate 9,577 of JAZUBD010000466.1, read as the reverse complement.
CGGAAAAATAAACGGCTCGGGCAATGAATCCCGGGCCGCTATTTTTTGATAGGGAATAGTGTAATTCTATTCATAAGTTAAGGAACTTTCGGAAAGGATTTCTCTATCACATTCCTCCAGAACGTCTTTGTCTGCCGCTACGATATAGAAGAACAGCGATACTTGCTTGTCTTCCAGATATTTTCCGTACAATCTGCCGTACATGGTCACCGGAGCCAGGGCATCCGTTACCGGAAAGTTCGGTTTTCCGTACTGGAGATAGGATTGGGTAAAACCGTCATATTTGTGGGAAGAACCGTTTACGGTAAGGGTGGCGTCCATACGGTAAAATCCGTCCTCGCCGACATAGGTAAGCGGTTCGGAAATATCTGTAACCGTCCAATCAAAGACCGCTTTTTTATTTGTCAGACCGAACTCCGATAAGACCAGTTTCCAAAAATCATAGTTTGGTACTTCGGCTACTGATGCGGCATCCGGGTAGAGCGTACCGTCGGCCTGTCTCGTAAAACCGTAAGCGTCGCCGTCCGTGTCCTTGACCAGATAAGCCCCGTAAAAGCTGTTGTAATAGGGGGAGTCGGTGTCATAGAGCCGGCTGCACCCTTTGAAAGGAGAGAAGGCCGGAAAATTGTACAGAATGGTCAAATCCAGGGAGGAATCGCCGGTAAAACGTTGAAAGCCACTGTTTGCCTCAAAGGTCATGACAAAGGGATACCAGTCGGAGCGCAGAGTGGAAAGACCGCCCGGAACGGAAAGCTCGATTCCTTCTGACTGTAAAAGGCTTGTTTTTTCGTTCATTTTACTGTAAATGCCCATAATGGCCATGCTGTAGAAAACACGGGAGAAAGGAGAAAGGCAAAACAAAAGAAGCAGGGCAAGGAGCCGACCTGCGAGAAAACGCCTTGTTTTAAATTGTAGGTTGCTTTTTTGTGCTACTCTTTTCATAGGTTTCTCCAATCGGGTTTCTTTGCTACTATCTTGGCATAACTACTGCGGAATTACAACCCTTTTTCACCGAATATTTGTAAAAAGATGTGCACATACTTCCCGTAATAAGGAGGTAGATTTATGTTGGGAATTTTGATTGCGCTTATATCGGGAGCGCTGATGAGTATTCAGGGCGTGTGGAATGCGGGAGTAACTAAGCAGACCAGTATATGGACGGCGGCTGGGTTTGTACAGTTCTCCGCACTTTTAGTCTGTGTGGTGGCCTGGTTTGTTTCAGGGAAAGAGAAGGCCATCGGTTCGTTGCTTCAGGTCAGTCCGAAATATTTCCTGTTAGGCGGTATTTTGGGTGCATTCATTACATTTACGGTAATAAAGAGCGTGGCACTTTTGGGACCGGCAAAATCGGCCATGTTTATTGTTACCGCCCAACTGGTGGCATCCTATCTGATTGAGGTGTTTGGATTGTTCGGTACGGAAAAGGTGCCTTTTTCCTGGCAGAAGCTTTGCGCAGCGGCTATTACCGTAGGCGGTGTCATCTGGTTTAAGACGGTAGGGGGAAAATAGAGGAAGTCAGTGTGGTTTTCGATTGGTGAAGGGGGGTAAATTCCCATCGGAAACCACTTGTTTTTTTGGAAAAGTTCCGTTACAATAGAAAATGAGAGAACGCGTCCATCCCCATTCCTTGCAGGGAGGATGTATGGACAAAAATAAGAAAATGAAGCCGGTTCTGGCGGTTTGCTTTGTGGTGCTTTGCGGTGCGGGCTATGTGGGAATGCGCTACCTGGGGCAGGAGTCGGAGCAAATCGTTTTTGAAAAGGCATCGGAGGAACGAGATACGCCTACAACAGGTGCAGAACGGATAACGAACGAGCCCCGGGAAACGGAACAGGACGGGGGGAAGTTAACTTCTTCCGGAGAACAGCCGGAGGCGCTTGTATGTGTGCATATCTGCGGAGCAGTGGTCAGTGAAGGGGTATATACATTGCAACCCGGTAGCAGAGTGGCGGACGGCATTGCCGCGGCTGGCGGTTTTACGGAGGCTGCGGACCGGTCCTATCACAACCTTGCGGCATTGCTTTCGGACGGACAGAAGGTGTATGTTCCTACAACGGACGAGACAAAAGAGTTGTCTGTCCCGGAACGGACAGCATCCGCAAACGGTGCAGAGTCGGGAGATTCCGGGAAGGTAAACATAAATACCGCGGGTTTGGAGAAATTGATGACCTTAAGCGGTATCGGTGAGGCAAAGGCACAAAGCATTTTGCAGTATCGGGAAAAGGTGGGGCCTTTTCAAAGTATAGAGGAACTGAAGAATGTTTCCGGCATCGGAGATGCCATGTTTGAACGTGTAAAAGAACAAATTGATGTAAAATGAGAGGTGGATTATGGAAAAGAGAGTTTTGGTGGTGGATGATGAGAAGTTAATTGTGAAGGGGATTAAGTTCAGCCTGGAACAGGAAGGTCTGACGGTGGATTGCGCATATGACGGTGAAGAAGCGTTGTTGGCGGCGAAGGCGACGTCTTACGATGTGATTCTTCTGGATTTGATGCTGCCGAAGCTTTCCGGCTTTGAGGTTTGTCAGCAGATTCGTGAGTTTTCCGATGTGCCGATTGTCATGCTGACCGCAAAGAGTGAGGATATTGATAAAATTATGGGCCTGGAGTACGGTGCCGATGATTATATTACAAAACCGTTTAATATACTGGAGGTAAAGGCCCGTATCAAAGCGATTCTGCGTCGTAGCAGAAAGCAGACGGAGGCGGCAGCGGAAGCGAATTTTCTTACTGTGGGAGAGATTCGTCTGGAAAGAGACGGACGCAGAGTATTTCTCCGCGGGACCGAGATTAATCTTACGGCAAAGGAGTTTGATTTGCTGGAACTTCTCATGACCAATCCGAACAAGGTATACAGCCGTGAGAATTTGTTAAACATTGTCTGGGGGTATGAGTATCCGGGCGACGTAAGAACCGTAGATGTTCATGTGAGAAGACTGCGCGAGAAGATCGAACAGAATCCGAGTGAGCCGGATTACATACATACAAAATGGGGGGTTGGCTATTTTTTCAAGGTTTAAAAAATCGATAAAAGCAGGGAAAAGTATGCGTTTCCGCCTGCTATGTATCATTTTGGCAGCCGGCCTGATTCCGCTGTTTGTAGGAATGAAAATTACGCAGGGGTCCCATTGGAAACGTTGCTACGACAGTCGTCTGGAATCCATGCGGGAGCAGGGAACCGCACTTGCTGGACAGATTGCCCAGAACGGCTATTTGCAACAGCAGCTGCAACCGGAGGTAACCGCACAGTTGCAAACATTGGCTACAATGTTAAGCGGCCGGATTATGTTGATAAACGGCAGCTTGGTGACGGTAAAGGATACGGCGGGCAGAGAAGAAGGAAAGACCATGATTTCAGAAGAAGCCATCTGTGCCATGCGTGGGGAGGTAAAGACCTACTATAACGAGACGGAAGGCGTGGCAGAGATGGTTCTGCCGATTGTTTTAGGTGCCAGCGCAGAAAGTACGGGGCAGGTAATCGGTGTTATGGTGTTGGAAAGCTCTTTGGCGGATGTACTTACGGAGCAGGAGGCTTTCCGGAATAATATGTCGGTACTGTTTTTCAGTACCGCGCTTGTTTTATTGGTGGTTGCTCTCGGGCTTTCGGGAGGAATGACCAAGCCTTTGCATACCCTGGCGGAGGGAATCGAGCAGGTGACCGAGAATTTAGACAGTACGCAGGTTATTGAAGCCGGGAGCTTTTCCGAGGTACGACAAATCGGAGATGCCGTAGGACGTATGATGGAACGTATGGCGGCCACGGAGAAATCCAGACAGGAGTTTGTCTCCAACGTATCCCACGAGTTAAAGACACCGCTTACGGCAATCAAGGTGCTTTCAGATTCTCTTATTTTAGAGCCGGATGTGCCGATTGAAATGTACCGGGAATTCATAACGGACATTAACGCGGAGATTGACAGAGAGGCACAAATCGTAAATGACTTGCTGGCACTGGTAAAGCTGGATAAAACCGCAGGAGAACTCAATATTGCGGAAGTAAATATTAACGAATTACTGGAGATTATATTAAAACGTTTGAAGCCTCTTGCATTAAAGCGCGGTATCGAGATGGTATTTGAAAGTTATCGTACGGTACTGGCGGAGGTGGATCAGGTTAAGGTTTCTCTGGTGTTTACAAATTTAATCGAGAATGCAATCAAGTATAACCGCGACGGTGGCAGAGTGATGGTGTCTTTGAATGCGGACCACAAATACTTTTATGTCAAGGTAGAGGATACCGGAGTGGGAATCCCGGAGGAAGAACAGGGACTTGTATTTGATCGTTTTTATCGTGTGGATAAGGCACGTTCCAGAGAAACCGGCGGTACCGGTCTGGGGCTTTCCATTACAAAGAGTGCGGTGCAGATGCACAAGGGTTCCGTTAAGGTGCAGAGTATACCGGGAGTGGGTTCCATTTTTACGGTGCGCATTCCGCTCAGTTTTGTAATGACGGTACAGTAAGGAGGCAGACGATGAAACAAAGAGGATGGATAATTGTATTCGTTCTGGCGTTGTTATTATCGGCAGGATGTAAAAATAATCCGGAACCTACCTTATGGGAAGGCGATATTTTGGTGTATTATCCGGACAAGGAAGAGACCGGCTTGTCGGAGGAATGGTATGATACAAAGGTATCGGATGGAACCAAGCTGGCGCAGGAGTTGCTTAAAAAACTGCGGACTCCGTCCATGGACGGGCATATACCGGCTATACCGGAGACGGTGACGCTTCCGCAGGTATTTATTGAGGCCAGCGGATTGACCACTTTGTCCTTTGATGAGAGTTACGCTACTGTGACCGGCATTCGTGAGGTGCTGATGCGGGCAGCAATTGTAAAGACCCTGTGTCAGACGGAAAAAATAGATTCTGTGGTGTTTTATGTGGCGGGGCAGCCGCTGATGAATAGTGAGAAGATGCCCGTAGGCATTATGAAGGAGACGGACTTTATTGACAGTACCGGACCGGATGCAAATTATTATCAATTCTTATATGCGAAGATTTATTATACCAACGAGGACGGCACCGCACTGTTGGCGTCTAATCTGAAGATTCCGTATACCGGTTCGGAGGCGGAGGAAAAGATTGTGCTTCAGCAGTTGATTAACGGTCCGGTGGCGTCGGAGATGTACCCGGTGCTTTCCGATGATGTAAAGCTTCTTGCGGTTTCCACGAAGGACAATGTTTGTACGGTGGATTTCAGCAGGGAGTTTTTGGACAAGCTGCCGGAAGTGTCGGAGGAAATTGTGATTTATTCGGTGGTAAATACGTTGGCGGAGTTGCCGGGGATTTATCAAGTGCAGTTTCTTGTAGAGGGTAAGCAAGAAAAGCTATATCAAAAAATGGATTTATCGGTTCCGTATGAGCGGAATTTGAACGTGATTGAAGAAGAATAGGAAAGGAGTTTCATGGTAGGGAAGCGGGTTATCATATTAAAAAGACCGGCGGTACTTTGTGCCGCCGTTTTTGTGCTGGGAATTTTTCTGGCAAAGTATTCCGGCTGGATTGCGGCTACGGTGGCAGGCGGTTTGTTTGGGGGAGTCATGTGTTTTTTACGAAGTCTTCATAGGGGACGACGACGGGTGTCCGTGGCGGATAAGCTATTGGTGTTGGCGCCGGTGTTTTTACTGTTGGGCCGATGCGTGATGACCGGAGCTATGATGACATACGAAAGAGACGCGAGCGCCTTTCGGGAATGCCTGGAGGCCGGGCGGGAGGTGCTGGCAGAGGGGACGGTTTCCCATATCCGGTGGACGGATGACGGTGTCCGGCTGGAACTTACGGATGCGGTGGCAATGCCGTATGAGGGAGGCGAGTACCGGCCGGTAGGAAAGCTGTTGGTTTATTTAGACGATATTGTTACGGAAAGCGGAGAGTTAAAGTACGGGCAGGATGTTTTTGTATACGGAAGCGGGAGTGTATTCGAGGAGGCGTCGAACCCGGGCGGGTTTGATGCAAGGGAGTTTTATTTTTCACAGGGAATTACGGGGGCTGTTTACGGGAAAACCGTTCGGATTCGTTCTTTTACCTATCATCGCCTGCATCAGGCATTATTTCAAGCAAAGAATCAATTATTGAATCGTTATGTGACCTATCTGGGAGAAGAAGGGGCCGGAGTGATTTCTTCCATGCTTCTGGGGGAACGTGCCCTTTTGTCGGAGGAGACAAAGGAACTGTACCGGCACGGTGGAATTTCGCATATTTTGGCGATTTCAGGGCTTCACGTATCATTAATCGGAACCGCGTTATACGAATTGCTTCGGAAGACGATTCTGGGGAGGAACGGGGCTATCCCGGTGGCATGTGGAGGCGTAATTCTGTACGGAACGTTTGTGGAAGCGGGAATCTCCACGAAGCGAGCGGTAATTATGTTTATATTACTTTTACTGGCCACAATTCTGGGGAGGACCTATGATACGCTATCTGCGATGTCGGTCAGTGTGATTGTGATTTTATGCGGAAGTCCCGGCGCACTTTATACAGCTTCCTTTCAACTGTCCTTTGCCGCTGCTTATGGGGCGTCGGTACTGGCGGTACTGCTCCGGGGAACGGAGCGGGAGGAAGAAGTGACATACAGCAAGCGGAGCCGGGTGAGGGAGTACATAGCGGAAAAATGTAAGAGTATGTTTCTCTTCGGTCTTGCCATTCAGGCAGTTACATTTCCATTTACCGTAGTTCACTTTTTTGAGTATCCTACCTATGGATTCTTTTTGAATCCGGTGGTTGTACCGCTGATGACGATTTTATTGTTGTGTGGGTTGTTGTCAGGAGTATGCGGCTTGTTTGTACCGTGGTTCGGTTTCTTTTTTGCGGGAGGAGCCCGGGGAATCTTATGGATTTATGAGGAGCTGTGCCGATGGGTAGAACAACTGCCGGGCTCACTTTTGCTTGTCGGGAAACCGGAGGGGTGGCAGGTTTGTGTGTATTATGTTTTGCTGGCGACGGGCCTGTATGTGTGGTGCGGAACAGGAGGAAGAAAGGTTAGAAGGGAAGTGACAGGAAAGAAGGGGATTGCGGGGCAGGCATGGTGGAAGTTAGCAGAATGCGTTAGGAGGAGAATGGAGCAGCATAAGGTCGTTCTTCTTGGATTGCTTTTTCTGCCGTTGTGTCTGTTGCCAGTGTCACGGACACCTTTCGTGGCAAACTTTCTTGATGTGGGACAGGGAGACGGGATTGTATTGCGGGAGCAAGGAGGTATGGTTCTTCTGGTGGACGGCGGTAGTACCAGTGTGCAAAAGGTAGGAGAAAAGCGCCTGATACCCTATCTGAAATCCCAGGGGATCCGTGTCATAGATTGTGCGTTTATCAGCCATACCGACAGTGACCATATGAGCGGCGTGAAGGAAATTCTTACCGCAATGCCGAAGTATTCGGCCTATCGGGAGGGGGGGCTCGGTTATGCCGGAACACCTGTGATAAAGAGGCTTGTGCTGCCGGAATGGTATGCGTTTCAAGAGAAGCGTGCAGGAAATATAGAGGAAAAATCAACAGAGAGTGTGTTATCGGGAGAGATAGATGATACGTACATGGAATTGCTGAAGCTGGCGAAAGAGAAGCAGGTGGAGGTCAGCTATATGAAGACAGGTGACCGCATGAGGGTAGGAAAGGAGTTAGTTCTCTCTGCTCTGGCACCGGAGGAAGGCGTGCCGTATGAGAACAAAAATGCGGCATCCCTGGTATTGTTGGCCTCCTATGAGGAGTTCGATTTGCTTTTGACCGGAGACATGGAGAAGGTGGGGGAGCTAAGGATGTTGGAGAACGGGGGGATTTCCTCGGATTCGATAGAAGTATTAAAGGTTTCCCACCATGGGTCATACACAGCCTCCTCGGAAGTATTTATTTCTGCACTACAGCCCCGTATTTCCGTTATTTCCTGCGGAAAGAACAATCGGTACGGCCATCCTCACGCTGAGACGTTAGAAACGCTCTACGGGGCAAATAGCAGGGTGTATCGGACGGATGAGAGCGGATGTGTGACGGTGAAGGTTGGGAAAAACGGTCGGATAGGAGTGGAAGTGTTTAACAAATAAAGGACAAAGCGATAACTTAAAAGTATTGACAAAATGATAACTTAAAAGTATAATAATGAAAGGAACAAGTAGAATAAGATGCACGAGATAATTTTTTATAAAAACACAAAGGGAAAAGAACCGGTATTGGAGTATATGCAGGAATTAAGTGAAAACAGCAGTAAGGACAGTCGGATTAAATTAAATAAAATCAATGACTATATTCAGGCTTTGAGCGTGTATGGAACAGAACAGCTTTCAGAAAATTATGTAAAACACTTGGAAGGAGATATCTGGGAATTGCGACCGCTTCGAGATAGGATTTTGTTTGCGGGAGTCGTGGATGGAAAGTATGTATTGCTCCATCAGTTTATGAAAAAGACGCAGAAAACGCCAATAAGAGAGATTAGGAAGGCAAAGAAGGAGTTAGAGGATTTTAAGGAAAGGAGCGGTTGGTATGGTTCAAAATAGTTCGGTGGGTCGCACTTGGGCGGAAGTGCGGCAGGAGATGTTTACGAAAGAAGAAATCGCGGAGAGTGACCTTCGGGTGGCATTAATCGGAGAAATCGTAAAAGCGAGGAAAGAAAAAGGGATTTCCCAACGAAAACTTGGGGAGATGAGCGGTGTGAAGCAGCCGGTTATCGCGCGGATGGAAAACGGCACCGCATCCCCGAATCTCAGCACGGTTTTAAAGGTACTTGTCTCTTTGGGGAAGACACTTTATATCGGAGATTTGTAAAGGAAGCGCAATATGTGCATAAAATACCTATTGACAAAATTCTCCGAAAGTGCTTTAATTATTACATGTTATATGACCAAACCGTTGAGGCGGAGATAACGGTAATTATGCTTCCACAGAGAGCCCGCGTTGCTGAGAGTCGGGTGAAACACAGGTTATCAAATGGACCGCGGAGGGCGTAGTCAAATGTGCCACCGGCACAGAGTATTCTGCGACGTAGGGACATACGTTAGTTGTCCGGGATATGTCAGTATCCTCTAAGGAGCACGGGTTTCCCGTGAAGCAAGGTGGCACCGCGGATAGGTAAAGTATTCGTCCTTGACAGAACTACAATTCTGTCAAGGGCTTTTCTTATGTTTAGGAGGTGCGTATATGTTATTAACCAAACGATGGCGACGCCAAAGCGTGTCCCGGAAAGTAATTGAAAAGTAAAATAAAACAAGCAAATAAATCAGATATCAGGAGGATATAATTATGAAGATGAATAATGTTGATTTCGAAACCTATTTTAAGAATTACCCGGATGAGAACGGCTACTTTGGCAAGTACGGCGGTTCCTATGTTGATGCGGATTTAAAGAAGGCAATGGATGAGATTTCCGAGGCATATCATACCATTTGTAAATCCAGAAGATTCATTGCCGAGCTTCGCCGCATTCGTAAGGAGTTTCAGGGCAGACCGACTCCGGTTTCTTACCTTGAGAGATTGTCCGGTTCCCTGGGTAATGTACAGCTTTATGTAAAGCGTGAGGACTTAAATCACAGTGGCGCGCATAAGTTGAACCATTGTATGGGAGAAGCACTTCTTGCAAAGTATATGAAGTCGGATCGTA
>JAZUBD010000465.1:0-5846 GCA_045638305.1 Lachnospiraceae bacterium | reverse complement strand
GATTCTGTGATTACCACAAGGAGCACGGTGGCTTTGTCCTGCAAAAGCCAGCGCAAATCCATGCGGGCATATAGTTTCCAGAGTTTGAATAATCCTTTGATTTTATCCGCCATAGGACACCATCCTTTCTCCGGAAGCCCGGAAGCAAACGATGGCAAGAGGCCATAAAATCACGTTCCAGACAATCTGTGTCACAATAAGAAGTCCCGGTTCCGCCAGTCCGGTATAAATTGCCAACGGTGCACCTGCTAAGGTGCCGAAAGGTGACAACTGCAAAAAGTCGCCGATGCCCCATGGCAGTATGGCAAACGGAATCAAAGAACCGGTAAACAGTGCGGTCAGTGCTTCTCTGAGACAATGTACCGTCCATTCCAGATTCCGCATACGAATCAGCAGACAGGCAAACAAAAAGTCCACCGCAAAGCCTTGCAATACGGACAACAGCAGGGATGGGAAAAACCACAGGCTGGCGGGACGTAAATCTAGTCCGCAGGCAAGGGAGATTACAAGCACCGGCAGGGAAAGGCACAAAAGCCGCATGCCCCAGCCTCCTACGGTATGAGCAGCCAGCTGGGCAAAGATTCCGGCCGGACGCTGATATAATCCCAGCAAGGTGCCGTCGTGGAGCCAGCCTGAGGCCGGCGTGCGAAGATTTAGCAGAGGAGCCAGTATGGTGGACAGTACCGTGTAAGTATAAAATTGTTCCAGGCGCATTCCTTCTAAGTCTACCCCTTGCAAAAACAGGGAACGCCATATCATTAACAGTGCCGCCAGGCCGCCTGCCTGCAAAAGATACTGGGCCAAAAGGTTTGCAAAGCCGAAATAGCTTTGTTCCTTTAAGCATAGTTTTGCGGTGGCAAGACCGGCGCGAAATGCTTGTTTCATGGGAGTTGTAATTCCTTTCTTATGTCTTGTTTGCGGAGGTACAGAATGAATCCGCATATCCTTGGATAAATTATAGCACAGGTGGAGGCGGAAACGATAGTGTCATATTTGGATAAAAAAGTTCATGTCGGAGGAGTTTGCGCATCATACTTGCAAAATTTGCCTTGCCGTAGTATACTTTGGGACGGAAGGGGATATAGATAATAAGGTGATAGGAGAGAAACGGAACATGGAACAACGATCGGAAAACGAAGTAAAAAGAGTTTTGTTTGTATATAATCCGAGAGCAGGAAAAGGAACGGTTGTAAAGAACCTTCATGAGATTGTGGATGCCTTTACGAAGGCCGGTTATCCGGTGACGGTGTATCCGACTCAGGCCGGCGGAGATGCCTGCAGGCTGGTGGAGAACCGAGACGCCGGACAGTATGATTTGATTGTGTGCAGCGGCGGCGACGGTACTCTGAGGGAAGTAGTAAACGGTCTCATAAAGAGCGGAGTTAGTACAGCAGTGGGCTATATTCCGGCGGGCAGTACCAATGATTTTGCCAGAAGTCTCGGACTGCCGGATGATATTCCGGAGGCGATGGAAATTATTACCCGGGGAAAGCCGTTTTTGTGCGATGCCGGGAATTTTAACGGCGAAAATTTTGTCTATGTGGCAGCCTTTGGGCTGTTTACCGACGTGTCCTACGCTACGAACCAGCAGTGGAAAAACATCTTCGGTCACGTGGCTTATATCTTGGAGGGCGTAAAGAGCTTGTCCTCCATCCAGTCCTACGAGGTGCAGATTGAGTGTGACGAGGGAACCATGCGGGGCAATTACATCTACGGTATGGTAACCAATTCCTTAAGTGTGGGTGGTTTTAAAAATATTACGGGAAAAGACGTTTCTTTTGATGACGGCAAATTCGAAGTGATTTTAATCCGGCGTCCGGCTACTTTTGCGGAGCTGAACGATATCGTCATTTCCCTGCTGCGCCAAAGCTTCGATGCCATTTGCATGCAGTCTTTTAAGACATCTTTTTTAAAGATAAAGAGCAGAGAAGAGATCAATTGGACGCTGGACGGAGAGTTCGGCGGCACCTATATCGACGTGGAGATAAAGAACGTGCAGAAGGCATTTCCGATTATGGTGAGGAAGTAAGGGGAAAGGTTTTATTGCTGCTTTTAGTGAGAATGGCGATAGAAGTGTTGATAAAAAGAGACGATAAGCGGTTGGAAAAGGACTCCTAAAGAAAAAGGAGTCCTTTTTTAAAAATCACCGAACCTTTCTTTTACTTTTGGGACTTATAAGACGTAAATCGATTTACAAGAGGTTGAGAACATGAACGAATACATTCAAGATGAGTTAATTGAAAATACCTATCTGTTTTGTGCAAAGCGCATTTCTGATAGTGAGGAAGCAAGAGATTTGGCCCAGGATATTTTGTATGAAGCCCTTCGGGTTATTGCTGCCGGGAAAACCTTTGTCAGCTTCCATTCCTGGTACTGGCGTATGGCACGGAACAAGTACGCGGACTATGTGGCACATAAACAGAATCCGGCTCTGCCCATTGAAATGGCAGGCGGTATGGCGGCCCAAACTCCGGAACCGTTGGAACGTCTCATTGATGCGGAGGAGTTGTCTCTTTTGAATTATTCGCTATCGCGACTGACCTCAATGTACCGGGAAATGATGATCCGGTTTTACTTAAAGGAACAGTCCATAGCGAAGATTGCCGAGGAACTGGATATTCCGGAAGGTACGGTAAAGCGCAGACTGTTTGATGCGAAAAATACGTTAAAAGAGAGGTTTGAGACTATGAAAAATGTGGGAACATCATCTTATGCACCGGCAAAGGTAAGCTATTTTGGGGGCGGTAACTGTGGGAAGGCACAGGATGTTATGAAACAGAAAATTGCACAGCAGGCTTGTGTGTTCTGTCGTGCAGAAGCAAAGACGGTGAATGAAATTGCGGATGAGCTGGGTGTGGCACCGGTGTATTTGGAGACGGTTTTGGAGCAGATGGTTGATACAGACCTAATGACATCTCCGGTGAAAGGGAAGTACAGTACCAATTTCTGTGTATTCCCGGAGCAGGTCTATCAGGATGCCTGTGCGCTGTCCTGTATCGAGTTTCGCAAGAACGGTTTTAACGAAAGAACCGCAGAGATCCTTATGGGACTCAAAGAGAAGATTACCGCTCTTGATTTTTACGGAAAGGACTTTTCGTATGAATACCTGATGTGGTTGCTTTATGTGGAGGCCGGATATTCTTATGCGCAAGGCGGTAAGGCACATTATTGCGGTTCTTACGGGGACAAGTATCCGGAAAGTGCGGAGTGCTGCTATAACATTGCCATGTTTTTTGCAAAGCCGGAGGAAACCATCGACTTCTCTGGGTGGGAGGAAGTAAAGGCCATCGGCTGGTCCAATTTGCATCAGAGTTTCGTAACTACGGAATACGGCAAAGTGACCTTTGTCAATAACTACGATGCGGACCCGTTCCCGGCGGACTATGACAGAATCGGCGACGATTATCAGGGATGTCGCGACAACTGGGTCAACGGAAACAACATTTCCTTGTTGATGGCATTGTCCGAGAATCCGAAAAAGGAGCTGAATCCTTATGAAGAAGAACAGGTGGCAGGCTTCCTAAAGTGCGGATTGGTGAAGAAATCCCCGGAGGGATTTGTGGTACAGCTTCCGATTTTTACAAAGGAAGTGTACGCAACGATTTGTGATTACATCGAAGAAGCTTTGCGGGATTTGGTATGCGAGTACGCGGAGATTATCGGAAATACAGTGGAAAAACTGTTGCTCCCGTATGTCCGCAAGGATATGATGAGTACTTTCATCCATTGGGACATGAAGATGTTTTTCCAGACGACTTGCTATTTGCTGCACTACGGCATGTACGAGTCCGATACCTTACAGATTCCGGAGGATTGCGGGACCAGCGGGGCAGGGCTATATATTGTGAGGGGGTAAAAAATGTGAGAGGCTGTCGCAGAAAACTGTGACAGCCTCGTTCTTTACTAATCTTCAAAACATATCTTTAATAACATACAGTAGTCACCGTCGTCCCAGATGGTTTCGCCGGTATCCTGAAAGCCTGCTTTTAAGTAGCACTTGACGGCGGCGATATTGTCCGGGTCCGGGTCGATAAACACTTCCGTTACTTGCGGGTGTTTTTCGTGGATGACCTGAACCATTTGCTTTAATGCTTCGGTGCCGTAGCCGTTACTTCGTTCCTTTAAGATACCGATCCACATATCAAGACCGATGGTGGTAGCGTTACTAAAGTAGTATTGAATGAAACCAATTGGTTCGCCGTCACGTAAAATGAAATACGGAAACACATCGGTTGGATTCTTTACTCTCGGACTGTACTTTTCGATGACCCGTTCCAAAGAAACAGGCGGTTCGCCTTCTTCATCACACCAAACCCATTTTTGTAACTCCGGCTCCAAAAACCAACTGCGTAGTGCGTTGTAATCGTCCATGGTATCTTCCATCAAGCGTAGTGAAATCATAAATCCTCCTAGGTAAGAGTATCGTTATAGTTATCTAATACTCAGCGTAACAGAAACCTATGATATTTGTGTGAACGGGACAGAGATTCTCATTTTCCGAGACCCTCCCCTCAAACAGAGAGGTGGCGCAACCTTTCTTTTTCCTTTATAATAGGATTATCAGCTGATAAAACGAAAATAAAGGAAGGTGAATCCTATGAAAAATACCTTTGGAGAGAACTTAAAACGATTACGAGTTGCGAAAAATTATACCCAGGAACGTGCGGCGCAGTTATTAAATATTTCGCCGAAGTCTCTTTCTCGTTGGGAGTGCGGGTCCACGATGCCGGATGTGATGATGCTTCCGGAAATCGCAAGGCTGTACTGTGTAACGGTGGATGATTTGTACAAGGAGCAATCGGTGGCTTATGAAAACTATGCAGCGCGGCTTTTGTCTGTGTATGAGGAAAGCCGTGATTTGCGTGATTTTTATAATGCGGAGCGGGAGTATGCAGGATTACTGAAAAGCAAAAAATACACCATGAACGATTTGCGCTTGTATGGGATTTTGTATCAGTATCATATGATGGATTGTAAGGAAGCAGCGCTTCGGCTGTTTGAGAAAGGGCTTGCCATGGGAGAAAGTAATGCCACGGAGGACTATCACCAAATTGAGCGGCAGCGGATGTTACTCCGTTCCCAGATAGGAGAGAATGAGAAAAATATCGAAGAGCAAGAGGCAAAGCTTGCGAAGCAACCCCATGATTTTTATTGCCATATCAATTTGCTTGTGGCATATTTGTATGCCGATGAGAATCAGAAAGCTTTAAAGGTATTTCAGAAAGCGGAAAAGAAGTTTGGAGACGAAGCGTTGCTTTATGTTTATGGAGGAGATATGTACAAGGGGTTGGGAAATTACGAGGAGGCCTATGCGTGTTGGGATAAGGCGCTTTCTTTAGATTCCGAAATGACAGCGGTGCTGTGGTCAAAAGGCTTCTGTTATGAAGAATTGGGAGAGTATCAGAAGGCCTATGAGGTATGGAGTTCTCTGGTTACGTGGTTAGAAGAAAGAGGGTACAAAGCGGAAGTAGAGGAACCGCGGAGGCTGGCAGAGGGGTGTAGGGAGAAGTTGAATTGAAAAAAGTAAAGGCTGACCGATGTGGATCGAGTCAGCCTTTTGTAATGATATCATGTCAAATTTCCGTATTATACCAGCTTCTTACTCTGTACCCATGATAAATAATTCTTCTCATCATCCGGTACATACTCATATTCTGTCTGCGGCACGAAGCTATCAATTATCGTTATCGCTTCCTGTAGCACTTCTTCCTTTGTCTTTCCGGCAACGTCAATCTGCACTTCGTTCGGCAGAAGCTTCCGCCCCATAATGACGGTGTTGGCCCGCTCTACATAATCCGGGACAAAGAGACCGCCTTCGTTGTTGTGACGTTGAATCATTTGACGTT
>JAZUBD010000464.1:0-3243 GCA_045638305.1 Lachnospiraceae bacterium | reverse complement strand
GGAGGTACATACGGCATGCGGCTCCGATATGATGAGCGATGTACTGGCCTTTGTAAAGGACCAGGCGGTTCTTCTTACCGGCCTTTGCAATCCGCAGGTCATTCGTACCGCGGAGATGATGGATATCGTTTGCATCGTATTTGTCCGCAACAAAAAGCCGGACGAGGAAATGATCCGTCTTGCAAACGAACGCGAAATTCCGCTCTTGGCTACGGGACATCGCATGTTTTCCGCCTGCGGAATACTTTAT
The DNA here is from genome assembly GCA_045638305.1 of Lachnospiraceae bacterium. GTDB lineage: Bacteria > Bacillota > Clostridia > Lachnospirales > Lachnospiraceae > SIG307. Next base: position 2,993 of record JAZUBD010000464.1, on the reverse strand, counting down.
GAAAAAGGATTACGGGGAGGAACAGATTATGAGCGATACGATTAAATTACACTATACCGTTTCCACGGAAGATTTTACGAGAGCGGGAGAGGCCTCCGGTGATGTGAAGCGCAAATTAAAGAAGATGGGAAGTGCTCCGGAGGTGGTCCGTAAGGTAGCCATTGCCATGTACGAGGGCGAGATTAACATGGTCATCCATGCCAACGGCGGCACCATTGATGTAGAGATTACACCGGAGGAGATTCTGATGGCACTGCAGGACTCCGGTCCGGGTATTGCAGACATTGAAAAGGCAATGCAGGCCGGATATTCCACGGCACCGGACAGGGTGAGAGCACTTGGGTTCGGAGCCGGTATGGGTCTTCCGAATATGAAGCAGTATTCCGATGAGATGGAGATCGAGACGACCATAGGAGTGGGTACTAAGGTGACGATGAAGGTGTTCCAGACCTGATAGGTCCGGGACTGCACAGGAAAGAGGGTTTGCATGAATGAGAAATTCTTTACATCGGTAAAATTAGATGCGGATTTATGCAAGGGCTGCATTAACTGCATCAAACGTTGTCCGACCCAGGCCATCCGTGTGCGAAACGGCAAAGCAGAGATTACCAATGAGTTCTGTATCGACTGTGCCGAGTGTATCCGTATTTGTCCGCACCACGCCAAGCTTCCGTCCTATGACAAGCTGGAGGTACTAAAGGACTACGAATATACCGTGGCATTGCCGGCACCGGCATTATACGGACAATTCAATAATCTGGACGATGTTAATATTGTTCTGACGGCCTTAAAGAGAGTAGGCTTTGATGATGTATACGAGGTCAGCGGAGCGGCGGAGTTGGTATCCGAGCTGTCCAGAGAATACGTACATAATCATCCGGAGATGCATCCGATTATCAGTACCGCGTGTCCTTCCGTGACACGATTGATTCGCGTGCGTTTTCCGAATTTAATCGAGCATCTGCTTCCGATTAAGCCGCCGGTGGAGCTGGCTGCGGAGCTGGCTCGTGAGCGGGCGGTAAAAAAGACCGGGCTTCCGCCGGAAAAAATCGGTATTATCTTCCTGTCGCCTTGTCCGTCCAAGGTGACGGCTATGAAATCACCGCTTGGCACCGAAAAGAGTAACATTGATGCGGTTTGTGCCATAAAGGACATTTATACGAGACTCCTTCCGGAGATGAAGGCAGTGGCGGATGATCCGGAGGATTTACGTATTTCCGGCAAAATCGGAATCAGCTGGGGCACCAGCGGCGGAGAGGCCAGCGGTCTTTTAGTGGAAAACTATCTGGCGGCGGACGGTATCGAAAACGTTATCCGGGTACTGGAGGATTTAGAGGACGAGAAGTTAGATAATCTGGAATTCATCGAGCTCAACTCCTGCAACGGTGGTTGCGTGGGCGGTGTCCTTACGGTAGAGAACCCGTATCTTGCCATGGTAAAATTAAAGCGTCTCCGCAAATACATGACGGTGGCAAAGAGCCATGTGGAAGGTGTCGTAGCGGAGGAAGATGCTTACTGGACCGAGGAAGTAACCTACGAGCCGGTATTCAAGCTGGGAACCGACATGAAGGACAGCATTGCCCGTATGGCCCGCGTGGAAGAACTGTGCGAGCACTTCCCGGGACTGGACTGCGGTTCCTGCGGTGCACCGACCTCTAAGGCACTGGCGGAAGACATTGTCCGCGGTAAGGCACGCGAGCACGACTGTATCCACGTGCTGAAGAAATATATTCACCATTTGTCTGATGAGTTTTCAAAGCTTGACGGAGAATGATGTGAAATGATGCGTTGGTAAATGAGATGTTTATTACAAAAATAAAGATAACGTACCCCGTTGCAGTACCAGCGCGACGGGCGGGTGTGGCAGATTCTTATATGCAGATAGGCAAGTGAGGCAAAACCACTCCCCATCTTTTCAATCGGATTTTTGCATTCCCGAAGGGGCGCGCCTTTAGCGCAGTCGAAATCACCTCTTAGAAAAGACTGGGCGCGAGGTCGCTCCCGAGCGTCCTAGTCGTTCTTAGAGGAAGTTTGACGGAGCGTTGCGCTCAGCAAAAAGGAGATTGAAAAGATGGGGAGTGGTATGGGAAACTTCCTCTGCATATAAGAATGGGGCGCGCGCCCAGTACGGAAAGGAAGACTATGACAGTAAAAGAGTTTGCAGAACAAAGCGGTTTTCGCATCATTAATCTGGCGGACAATGCCGGGGAAGTTCTCATCCGCCAAGCGTACTGCTGCGATCTGCTCAGTATAGCAATGACCAAGGTGCCGGAGGGCGCCGCATGGGTCACGGTAATGAGTAACATTAACACGCTGGCGGTGGCGTCTTTGACAGAAGCGGCCTGCGTGATTGTTGCGGAAAATGCGGCCGCAGACGCGGAGTTTGCGGAAAAAGCAAAGACTCAGGGCATTACCGTACTCCATACGGAGAAGCCGGTATTTGATGCGGCACTGATGGTCCACGAGGGATTGGTGTAAATGCCGAATCCGGCGTACGATTTACATATCCATTCCTGCCTGTCTCCTTGCGGAGACGATGAGATGACACCGGCAAATATCGTAGGAATGGCAGCGGTAAAAGAGTTGGGACTGATAGCGGTGACGGACCACAGCACCTGTAAAAACTGCGGGACGGTGCTTCGCCTGGCGGAGGAGTATGGGGTACTTGCCGTGCCGGGGATGGAATTGACCACCGCGGAGGAAGTCCATGTGGTGTGCTTGTTTGAGGACTTGCATGCGGCTATGGATTTTGACGAGTATGTGTACAGCAGATTGCCGGATATTCAGAATGTGGAGAAGATATTCGGCAAGCAGCAGATGATGGACGAGGACGAGAATGTCACGGGAATCGTGGATAAGCTTCTGATTAACGCCACAAGCATCAGTTTTGATGATGTGTACGGACTGGTGGAGGAGCGGGGAGGTGTTATGATACCGGCCCATTTGGATAAGTCCACCACGTCGCTGATTTCCAATCTCGGTTTTATCCCGCC
>JAZUBD010000463.1:0-4380 GCA_045638305.1 Lachnospiraceae bacterium | reverse complement strand
TCCTTTGCTACTCTCTCGGCCTCGGTATTCCGTTTATTTTAAGCGCCGTCCTCATTGACAGTCTCAAAGGCGCCTTTACCTTTATCAAAAAGCATTACAAAATCATTAATTTTGTCAGCGGATGCCTGCTGATTCTCGTGGGTATTCTGATGGCAACCGGAACTCTGGGACGTATTCTTTCGTAAGGAGGATGTATGGAAAATAAAAAGACTTTGATTATCGTATCCGTTCTGTTGGTCGTTCTTATCGGTGGCGCATCTTTTTTATACGCAAAGCTTGGGGATAAGATGAAACCGGATAATTTGCTGATACAGAATGAAACCGTTGATGACAAGCAACCATCCGGTGACTCCGGTGCTTCCGCTCCGGGCACATCTGACAAAGGCAATACCGAAGCCTCCGACTCAAATAACATTTCCGAAGGCAACGGAACCTCTTCCGAAAACACTACCGGAAACAACTCTACCGACGAAAATGCCCCGTTTCCGGCACCGGACTTTACCGTCTATGACCGTGAGGGCAATACCATCCGATTGTCGGATTTTCGCGGAAAACCTGTAGTATTGAATTTCTGGGCCAGTTGGTGCGGCCCGTGCAAAATGGAGATGCCGGCCTTTGAAGAAATCTATAAAGAATACGGGGAAGACATCCACTTTGTCATGGTCAACCTAACCGACGGCAGCCGGGAAACCATGGACACCGCCACCACCTTTTTAGATAGCAGCGGCTATACCTTCCCTGTGTACTATGATAAGGATACCGACGCCGCCTATACCTATCAGGTATACGGTATCCCGGTAACCTACTTTATCAATGCCGAAGGGCACTTAATTGCTCAAGGAAGCAGTGCGTTAGATGCGGAAACCATTAAAAGAGGGATTGGGATGATACTGGAATAAAAGTAGCGTAGACTCTGACCATTTAAGCTCACAGTCTACGCCTTTTCTTTTTCTACGAATTCTTGATTTGTTCGATTCTCTGAAGCGGATACACACTTTCTAATTCCATATTGTAGCCGTGTTCCTCCAACCATACAAGGATTTCTTCAAACTGCTTAATGGCCTTGTCCTTCTCACCCATAGCCGCATACATCTCGGCCTTTGAAAAAAGATGTGAAATGCTTGTGGAATCCTTTGAAATCTTGTCCCAATAGGAAATGGCTTCCTCATAGCGTCCCAATTTGGCACATAAATCTCCGGCGGCGTTGAATACCCAAGCATCTTCAAACTCATCATCCGGAACCGTAAGTGCGATTTCTATCTCTTTCCACGCTTCCTCTAACCGACCGGCTCCTTCCAAGGCATAGGAATAAAATACATGAGTCCAACGGGCATTCGGCTCCTCTTCGCACCATTGTTTACTTTCAGCAATGGCATCCTCCGTACGTCCGAGAGAAATCAAATACATCACAAGGTCGCGATGGGCGGCAAACCAAGAGTCACCACGTTGCTCTTTTCCCTCTTCCAAAGCCCGTCTGTAATAGCGCATCGCAAGCTCTCTGTCTTTATACATCCGTATTCTGTGAAGTGCGGCATAATCCAGATAATCTTGTATGTTCGCTTTTCCTGTCATAATCACTTCACGATAAGCTTCCTCCGCACGCCTGAAGTCCTCATCCGTTCCGTTTTCGTCTTCATAAATGGCATACAACTCCATTCTTTCTGTTCCGTAGCCCGGATACTTTCTTTTCGGTACGCCCTGAAACAAACTGTCAATGGTCACCCCGAAGCACTCCGCCAATGCCGGCAACAAGGAAATATCAGGTGAAGTGATTCCCTGCTCCCACTTTGATACCGCCTGTGCCGATACACCCAACAATTCACCAAGTGCTTCCTGGGATAAACGCTTCTGCAATCGAAGCGTTTTGATGTTTTCATTCATTGTCATGGGTATGACTCCTTTCTGCTTTTGATGAATTCAGTGTAGCATCTCTTTTGTCGAATCAACACAGAACAGATGGATTGCTTTTTCATCAACTATCAGTTGTAAACATTATAAACAAAACCCTTACGGCAATACTTATTTGCCTTCGCCGGCCTTTTCCACGCTCTCCAGCGCCATTCTCCACACCGGCTCAAAATAGGTCTGATAAAACACCGCTTCCTCACAGTCCGGTTGTTTGACAATACCGTTATTGACCAATTTTCGTGCCATATAATTATGCAGGTCTTGTATCCGCTCCGGCGCCACCTTTTCATAAGAAATCACTTCAAACTTCCCTTCCCGTTCGTACTTCATGAGCTCCTCGTATACATCCGGAATAAAACGCACTTCCGCAATTTCAGCATCATTCTCACTATACCACATATCCTCCCAGCCCTCTACCCGGGCAAAATCCTTCGTATGCTCTATACAATATAAATAGCCGGATACTCCCTGATAAAAAGCCTTTAGCTGGCCCGGAAACTGCTCCTCATAATACACCTTCCCGTTCTTTATAAAACAAGTCACATACTTTCCGCTTCTTTTATTATGCGCTGCATCCCAAATATAAAAAAGGGCGTATGCCGGATTTGCCGTCAAATACACCACCATCGTATCTTCGGTCCCGTGCAGCTTTGAATTTGCATGTAACGTCTCGATTCCCGAGGCAAAAGAACCGTGAAATAAATAATTTTTCATTATATTCCCTCCCGTATAATAATTTTTTCTATTCTCTCTGCTCTTGTAATACGTATTATTACGTATTACAATGTATGTATAATAGGAAAGTAAACTCGTCACACATGCCACTTACACCAAAGAAAATGATTTCTCTTTTACAGAAAAATCACTTCATCATCGTCAGCCAAAACGGTTCTCATGTAAAACTAAAAAAAACAAGAAACAGGCGTTCAAGTCATCGTTCCTCTCCATTGCAAGGATTTAAAGAAAGGTCTGGAACATGCCATTTTATGCCAAGCAGGATTAAAATAACTCACCACTCAAGGAGGTACGCATGAACACTCTCTTTTACTTTGCATTATTCCACACCGCCCCGGAAGGTGGCTTTTGGGTATCCTTCCCGGATTTTCCGGAATGCTTCACCCAGGGTGAAACGATCGAAGAAACCTATGCCATGGCAGTGGATGCGTTGGGGCTTTGCGTCTCGGATTACACCTCAAAAGACCTTCCGAAGGCTTCTCTTCCGTCCGATATCACCGTACCGGAAGGAGCCACCCTTGCCCTTGTCTCTCTCGACTTAGCGGCCTATCGCCGCAAGCACAATACAAAGGCAGTGAAGAAGACCTTAAGCATCCCGGAATGGTTAAATGAAGAAGCTTTGGCACTGGGGCTTAACTTTTCCCAGGTCTTACAAGAGGCTCTTCTTCAAAAAATCGGTCAGGAATAACATCTCACAAGGAAAAAGATATTCCCGAGACACATCATGCCTCGGGATTTTTCATTTACACATCCTCAATTTGCCAATCAATCGGCTCCACGCCATTCGCTTCCAAAAATGCATTTGCCTGGGAAAAATGCTTACATCCGAAGAACCCTCTGTGGGCGGAAAGCGGACTCGGATGGGGTGCGGTAAACACCTTATGCTTCGGATTGTCTAACATACTCATCTTGCTTTGGGCCGGGCGTCCCCAAAGGAGGTACGTAATCGGCCTGTCCTCAGCATTTACGGCACGGATAATGGCATCCGTAAACTGCTCCCATCCCTTTCCCTGATGGGAATTGGCTTGATGAGCCCGGACCGTCAGCACCGTATTCAGCAGCAACACGCCCTGCTCTGCCCATTTTACCAAGTAACCGTTGTTCGGAATCTTACAGCCCAAATCACTCTGCAGCTCCTTGTAGATGTTCACCAGCGACGGCGGGATATCCACCTCCGGGCGCACGGAAAAGCATAGCCCGTGGGCTTGTCCTACGTTGTGATACGGATCCTGCCCGATAATCACGACCTTTACCTTGGACAGCGGCGTCAAATGAAGGGACGAAAAGATTTCATCCGACGGCGGAAATACCGCTACCTTGGAATACTCTTCCTTTACAAACTTGTATAACTCCGCATAATACGGCTTCTTAAACTCGGCATTCACTGCCGGCAACCAATCGTTATCAATTGCAGCCATAAAACTCCTCCCGAACATTCTTCGGTCTCAATCCTCTTATGTTTAACCTTAACGGAACTTCTTAATCATCTGCACAAACTCTGCATTGTTCTTCGTGCTCTGGAAAGTACGCATAATATTCTCAATGGACTCCTCCGCCTTGGCTCCGTTAAACAAACGACGCATGAGGGACGTTGCCTCCTGCTCCTCCGGGGTCAGAAGCAAATCATCACGTCGCGTACTGGATCGCGGCAAATCAATAGCCGGGAATACTCTTCGCTCGGAAAGATTACGGTCTAACTGAAGCTCCATGTTACCGGTAAGTCGGATCGTAGCCATG
>JAZUBD010000462.1:0-4645 GCA_045638305.1 Lachnospiraceae bacterium | reverse complement strand
GGGAGGAGATCCGGAGCGGTCCTTCCTGTCCAAGGCAAAGGTACAGGAAGCGGTGGATAAGTTACGCAGTATTGACTTCTCCCTATTTTATCGGGAATTTTTATACATGAACAAGGACCTCGGCATTGAAAAAGAGTACCGGATGGCAGAGATCTTACCGGATATTATTTTATTCCCGACCATGGGAAGTAAGAGTATTGTATGGCAGGATATCAGCTGTCGCAGAAGAGATACTCCGGGACGCTTTTTACTTCCGTTGTTTGCGGAGGTATCCATTGACGATTTGCTGATTCGCGTTTGCGGACGGTATCGTTGGGAGCTTTGCCGTACGGTGCAGGGCGCGGCCTGGAATAATATCCAGATTCAGTCACTTACGTCAGAGTATACGGACTATTTGATGTATTACAAAAAGAACCGGGATATTTCGGAAGAGCGGAAGGAACGGGTAAAGGCGCAGCTTCAGAAGGGTAAGAACAATTACCGGGAGGTCTTCGCCATGGATTACGAGATGTGGATGAAGAACGAGGTAAACGGTGCCATGAAGTTGAATAAGGTGGCCAGAGAGATTATGGCTACGTATTGCCCGTTTGAGAAAAATATCCGCGCACAGCTGGTTTCACAACCGGCATTTGAAGATGCGATGGCAAGGTATCGCAGAGAGAGCGCAAGGAAGCTTCGTGAAACAGAGCTTCGTCATTTTGCCATTACAAAGAACGGTATCGAGCTTCCGCAGGAATTAATCGATACCATGGCGTATTATAAAAATCATTAAACCGATGGCTTTTTATCGGGAGGAGGAACACCATGGACGGCACATATCAGATGCTGCATGATATCATAGATTTTCATAATGACCGTATGCGGAATCTGAGACGGTATTACCCGTTTTTCTGTCTCCAAAATACCGCGTTTCATTTGTTCAAAGAAGGGAAATATGCTTCTCTTGATATGGGATATATTACACTGGCGGTGCTTCGTTTTTTTATTGAGGAGAATCAGTTTAACGACCGGTCTCTTGCGTATCCGGAGATTGCGACGTTTATTTCCGGTGTGCTCACAAGAGATTTTGAGCTTGTGTTACCGCCTGAGGAAGAAAAGGAACTGACGGACTATATTTTCGATAAATTAAAAAACGATGGTAAGCCTTTTGTGATGGAGTATTTTGATCCGGTTAAAAAGGCAAACGCAGCGGTGCGTATGAAGCTGATTGATGCCACGTTGTCGGGAAATACGGTGTTGTACTCCGTGACGGCGGACGCCATCGAATTCTATTTGGATACAAAGGAAATCCGGGACGAGAGTAAGATTAATATCCAGCAGATTTTGCTGGAGAAAATGATTCATACGAAGAATTTTAAGGGCGGAATCGATGTCATCCGCCGGATTAACAGCGAGGTAAACCGTCTTCGTTTGCAAAAGAGAGAGGTACTGGCTCTTTTGGGAAGCAATGTGTTTGACGGTGTGAAGGCGCTGGAGGAGTTTAACCAAACCGGAATGCGTTGGTTTTCCGAGGAACAGAAGCTGTTTTCTCATAATATGGAGCTGATGGAGAGAGCACGGGCAAAGGCGGAGGAGACTGCAGAGGGCGCAAAGGATATGGAGTCTCTTCGGGGCATTTATTTGCTGGAGACGGAGCTTAAGAAGGCAATGGCGAATCATGGTGAACTTTTGGCGGACTGTATGGATTTGCAGGTGCGGGCGGATGAAATGATTCGTAAGTATAAATACAGCCGGTTACGCGGAGCCTTTGATTTCCGTGGATTTGTGGCAGCGGCGGAGGAAGCGCAGGATGTGACGCTTCTGGCCCATTTGGTGGAGCCGTTGTTGGCCCCGAAGCTGCAAAAGCAGTTTGCGCTTATGCAGACGGATGAGCTATTGTCCTTGCCGCCGGAAGGCGGAGAGACCGCGGAGGTAGTGGAAGAGGCAAAGGAAGAAATGTACCGCTTTGACGATGAAATCGAAGAGGAGCGTATTTCCGGCAACTACGCAGCGATTGTTAAGACTTTATTTGACGAGCTTCTGGCAACGGAGCGGGTTCCGCTTTCTGCATTGAACCGGAAGTTGGAACTGAAGTTTTTCGACGGTATTTTTAAGAACAGTGATTACTATTCCTTTTTGGTACATATTTGCCAGAAGAAGGAGTACGATTTGGATCGTGTCCGGACAAAGCAGGATACGTTTTTTGAAGGGATTCTGGCAGAGCTGTTACAAGAGTCCGGCATGAAGAAATATGTGGGACTTAAGTTCCGACTGGTAATGAAGCCGGAGGCGGAGGAGCTGGTGCATAAGATTGCGGGGCTGGAACGGGATGCCACCTTTGTAACAACAGAAATTGTATTTGAACGGATGACGGAAGAAAAGGCGGAATAAAGATGGAACAAAAGAGCTTGGAAAAGGCAACGGAGCTTTTGGCGGCTCTCCTGGTGGGAGACCCGGTGGAGGCAAAAAACGGGAAGAATACGGGACTTTATGAGGCGTATCACGAGTCCGGCGAGGTCAGTGATGCCTTGGATTTGATGTTAAAGAAGCTGAATCTGCGGGTGTATGAGTATAATTACGGATTATATTTAGCCGTGGGAGAAAAGAACCGTGTATTCGGATATTCCAACGACGACTTAAAACGTATTATGGGATTGCGTTTAAATAAAGAGTTATATCTTTGCTATTATTTGATTTATCAGGCGGCAGCTTGCTTTTATCAGGACTCTGCCACCTACAATTACAGAGAATATATAAAACTGGAGGATCTTCTTGAGGCAGTGAATCACGGGTTGTCCGGCATGGTATCGGAGCTTCACCGGTTAGAGAGCGAGACGCCGGAGGAAACCAGCTTTAAGGCGCTTGCCATTTCCTGGGATGAGCTTCCGGTGATTGCCAACGAGGATACCCAGGGGGTACGTGCCGGGCGCGGCTCTAAGAGTGGTTTTGTAAAGCTGGTATTGAACTTTATGGTAGCCCAGGGTTTATTTACCGAGGTGGGCGAGCGTTATTATCCGACGAACCGGATGCATGCGCTGATCCGCAGATATTTCGAAGAGGAAAAGGGCAGACTGTACGAGCTACAGCTGCGAAGCAGCAAAGGAGGAGAAGACGGTGCCGCATATTAACCGTATTCGTGTAAATAATGTAAAATATAATTTCGGAACTCAGGCATATGATGACTTTTTGATGAAGCCGTTTTGCGGAAATACGTTGTACGACCTTGCAAACGGCGGCGGAAAAAGTGTACTTATGCTACTTTTGTTGCAGAATGTGATTCCGAATTGTACCTTAGATGAAAAGCAGCCGATTGAGAAGTTGTTCCGTACCGGTGAGGGGAGTAAGACTATTCACTCTCTTATCGAGTGGAAGTTGGATGATGAGAACATTCAGAACGGCTTTCAATATATGACTACGGGCTTTTGTGCCAGAAAGGCGGCGGAATCCGAAGGAGAAACGAAGGACACCGCGTCGATTGAGTACTTTAACTATTGCATTTTTTACCGGGAGTATAACGGAAACGATATCCGGAATCTTCCTCTGGTAAAGGATAAGGAGCGGATTACCTACAGCGGTCTCCGTCGTTATTTAAAGGAGTTGGAGCGGGATAATTCCCTGGTTGTGCGTATTTTCGACCGGAAGGGGGAATATCAGAATTTTATTGCGGATTACGGTATTTACGAGAGTGAATGGGAGATTATCCGCGGTATCAATAAGACCGAGGGCCATGTCCGGACATATTTTGAGAGCAATTATAAGACTACTCGTAAGGTGGTAGAGGATTTATTAATCGAGGAGATTCTCGGTACTTCTTTCCGCAGAAAAGCAGGAAAAGAGGATACGGAGGATACCATGTCCCAGACCCTTCTGGATATGAAGGATAAGCTGGTGGATCTGGCGAAGCAGAAGGATGCCATGCGCAGCTTTGATCGTCAGGAAGAGGTGCTTTCCGAGTTTTCCTCCCGGGTGGAGCTTTTAGGCTCTGTATACGGAGAGCAGCAGGACGCACAGACCCAATTAAACCGTATTTATAATGCTGCGGTACATTATCTGGATGGCCGGGAAGATGCGGTAGACCGGTTAAAGACAGCGGAGGAAGCGGCTTCGGAAGAGTTGCGCGGCTATGAGGCGGAGCTTTTGTCCGCCGCGATTTCCGAGGATACGGAGCTGGCGAAGGAGTACAGTACTCAGGTAGAGCGTCTGGCTGCGGAAAAGGAACAGAAGAAAGAGAGAAGAGAGTCGTTGGTAGCCCTTTTGAAGAAGAAGGAATGTGCCAATGACTATTTGGAGTATCTGGAAGAGAAGAAAAAGAGGGACGAGACGGCGGTAACGCTCCAGGCTATGACGGAAGGAAACGGACTTCAGGAGGAGATTTCTGCGTTAGTGCGTGCCTATAAGGAAAAGAAGGAACGCTACGAGGCAGAGCTTGCCGAGGCGGTTTCCAAGGCGGAGAGCGCAGCTACGGGTGTTCTGTTAAAGTACAAGACGGCGGAAAATTCCCGCAAGGATGTGGAGCGGGAGATTGCGGTGTCCGAGGTACTTACGGAACAGACGAAGAAGGAATTGTCCGCATTGTATGGGAAATTAAAGGAACGAAAATATGCGGTGGGACTTATGGTGGCGTAGGAAGCTATCCCTTTGGAGCAGGAGCGCAGAGGACGCTGGG
>JAZUBD010000461.1:0-2556 GCA_045638305.1 Lachnospiraceae bacterium | reverse complement strand
AGAAGGAAGAGGACGAGCGGAGCAAGGAGTATTTGCTTGAGATTTCAAAGCATCGCCGTGTGCTGGCGTTGCCGGAAGAAGTTACGATTTTTGTTAATGATGACACGATAGAAGTAATCGGTGAACGTCCTTATTATGCCTTTGAGAACGGAAGAATGTATAAACAGAACGGTTTGAATACGGTTATCTTTGATTTTGATTATACTCTCGGAGATACCACGAACGGTATCGTTCTTAGTGCGCAGTATGCACTGGAGCAGATGGGAGAAGAAGAAAAAAGTTACGAGGAGATTAAGAAGACTATTGGATTATCTCTTTCCGAAACATACAAAGCCATGACCGGAAATATGGATGAGGCTCGGGCTGATCGGTTCTTTGATTTGTTTAAGGAAAAGGCGGACGAAGTGATGGTGGACAGTGCCCAGTTGTACCCGGGTGTAAAAGAGATGCTTAGGAATCTTAGAGAAAAGGGATACCGAATCGGTATTGTTACCACGAAATTCGCATACCGCGTCCGGAATATTATGAAGAAGTTTGATGCGGAGGACTTGTTTGATGTGTTTATCGGTGTGGGAGATGTCACGAAGGTAAAACCGGATCCGGAGGGATTGCTTCTTGCGGTAAAGCAGTTGGGAGTAAAGATAGAAGATGTTCTTTACGTAGGCGACAGTTATGTGGATTCGAAAGCGGCCGAAGCGGCAGGAATGAAGTTTGCCGGAGTGCTGACGGGAACGACGACACGGGAGGAGTTTGAGAAGTATCCGCGGGAATGTGTAGAAGATACGGTAACTGCTTTGGCTGAAAAGATTTTATGTGAGGTAAAATAAAAGAACAAGGAAAAGAATTCTCGGAGAAGGTGTAAAAAGGAGGAAAGGTCATGTGGTTCGTTTTTGCATTGTTGTCGGCCATATTTGCGGCATTGACATCCATTTTGGCGAAAGTCGGAATTGAAAAGGTGAATTCCAACCTGGCCACGGCCATTCGTACGGTTGTGGTGGTTGTGATGGCCTGGGGCATGGTATTTCTGACTCATGCACAGAAGGATATTTTTCACATCAGTAAAAAGAGCTGGATATTCTTGATTCTATCCGGTCTGGCTACCGGCGCGTCCTGGCTTTGTTATTATAAGGCGTTGCAAATCGGAAAGGCATCTAAAGTAGTTCCCATTGATAAATTAAGCGTTGTATTTACTTTGGTGCTGGCCTTTATCTTTTTGCATGAAGAGTTTACCGTAAAATCGATTATCGGATGTTTGTTGATTGGGGCAGGAACGTTGTTGATGGTGTTGTAGTGAGAAATGAATGAAAAGTCCTTCGAAGTTTTTGGCTTCGAAGGACTTCTGTTTTATAGGGAATAGTACAATGCAAGGGACTACTCAAAACATTCCCGAAACTTCTCATTCTTCTTTAATTCTTCCTTGAATTCATCCGAATACTGCGGCATGGTAAGTCCCCAGAAATTCTCCGGGCTGTTTTGGAATTGGCCTTTTTCCAAGGAAACTTTTGCCACAAGAGGGGCGGAGTAGTTGTACGCATCGGTGGAAATACGGCAGTATTCTTTGTGGTGGTCAAAGCCTTTTTCGAAGTAGGTAAGAGCTTTGGATTGGTCATTTCCGTGACATGCCTCTAATCTCGCTAAAATCAGATACAGGTATCGTAAGTCCCAATGTTCCCGCCCACATCGGTCGTCTGCAAGTACCGTTTCATACAGACGAATGACAGCAAGCAGGGCTTCTCTTCCGGATTCGGAAGAAGATAGGTCAGCGTTTGTAAGCACGGAACGGGATACTGCGCCGTAAAGATGTCTGAGAAGAGAAAGGATAAGCTCTCCCTGATACCTTACTTCTTCTTCTCCTACCGTGGACAGAGGGAGCAAAACGTCCTTGGAAAGGTTGATGGAAGGCTGCTCGCTTGCCAAGGCCTTTGCTTTGTCGTATTGGCCGGTTAATTTACAGATGTGTATCATCGTTACAAGACTGTATTCCCGGTACTCCGACGAGGCATTCAGGCTAAGCAGTTTCTCGTATACCTGTAAGGCTTCCTGCCAGTAAACATTTTGTGCATTGCGTTCGATATCGTCGTATTGATAGGAGTCGTTTTCTTTTGTCTTTGGGTTTACACCGTTTTTCTGCCAGCCGTGATAGAAAAGGCAATCCGCATATAATTGCATAAGATCCGGTTCGTTCGGGAACTCCTCCAGAGCAGTACGAAGCGTTTCTACGGTGTCGGTTAAATCTCGGTTGTCCTGACTTAAATATCCGCCCAGTGCGTAAAGAGCGGACTTGGCCTTGTCCACAATGGCCTGAATCTGAGCCTCTCTGTCCCCATGGTAGCCGAACAGCTCGTCAATGCTGACATGAAAATAATTGGCAATGGCAGGTACCAGTTCCATGTCCGGGTAACCTCCGCCTGCTTCCCAACGGGAAATGGCCTGACAGGTCACTCCCAGAGCCTTTGCCAAATCCTCCTGAGTTCGATTGTCTTTCTTTCGTAAATCTTTGATATTTTTTCCAATGGTTATCTGCATAATCAGTGTCCTCCGTTTGTTTTTATCACC
>JAZUBD010000460.1:0-5700 GCA_045638305.1 Lachnospiraceae bacterium | reverse complement strand
GAAAGGTTTCCCGTATCACGAAGGCCGTAAATTCTATTGCTTAATTTTATGCAACAATAAAGCAAGGGCCGCGCGTGGTGCGCGGCTCTTTTTCTTTATGGTACGGATATTCCGTACCATAAAGAAAACTCCGTAAGATGTGCACTCGCACGATTTGTAATTTGTCGCAAGCGACCGTGCTCGGCGCACAAAGCGGAGTAAGTCCCTATAACTTATAGACTGGAGTAATCGGCAGTGGACTTCTCCGCTTTGATTTCACTCCTCTCCCCACGAAAGGAGAATTTTATGAAAATCACATCCGTAAAAGGAACCAACGACTATTTACCGAAGGAAACAAGACTTCGCGACTATTTGCAGGGCAAGATTTTAGAGACCTACCGTTCCTGCGGCTTCGAACGTATTACCACTCCGATGTTGGAGGATATCGAAAACTTAGATAAAAGTGAAGGCGGTGAAAACCTCAACCTTCTGTTCAAGGTATTAAAGCGTGGCGACAAGTTAGAAAAGGCTCTGGAAACCGGAAATCCGAAGGAGCTGTCGGACCTTGGTCTTCGCTACGATTTGACCTTGCCGCTGTCTCGTTACTATGCCTGCCACAGAGCAGACCTTCCGGCACCGTTTAAGTGCATCCAGATTGACCAGGTATTCCGCGCAGAGCGCCCGCAGAAGGGCCGTCTCCGTCAGTTTGTACAGTGTGATATCGACATCTTAGGCTCCGATTCCGTAAACTGTGAAATCGAGCTCATCAGCACTACCGCGAAGGCTCTTTTAAATGTAGGCATCAAGAACTTCAAGGTAAAAATTAACGACCGTCGTGTCTTAAAGAGCCTCATCTATGCCGCCGGCTTTACTCCGGCGGATGCGGACAGCGTATGTATCGTATTCGATAAAATGGACAAAATCGGCGCAGAAGGTGTTGCCTCTGAGCTGATTGAAAAGGGATTTGCCGCTGATACCGTAAAGAAGTTTACCGACCTGATGAGTATTTCTCCGTTTACATTGGACGAAGCAGAAAAGTACTGTGAGGACAAGGCTCCGGTGGAGAGCTTACGCTATATCATCGACACCGTAACCAAGCTTGCGGGAGATTCTTTCTCCATCGTTTACGATAAGTCTCTGGTACGTGGTCAGGGCTACTACACCGGCACAATTTTTGAAATCGAGTCTCTGGACTTCGGTAGCTCCATCGCAGGCGGTGGCCGTTACGACAACTTAATCGGCAAGTTCTTAAACGAGTCCGTTCCGGCCGTGGGCTTCTCCATCGGTTTTGAGCGTATTGCCAGCATCTTAACCGCTGCAAACTATCAGATTCCGGATGATAAGAAGCGTATCGCCGTTATTTACGATACCGCCGATATTCTCCCGGCCTTAGCAAAGGCCGATGAATTCCGTAGTACCTACGAAGTCGTTCTTTACGAACGTCCGAAGAAGTTGGGTAAGCTGTTCGGAAAGTTGGAGGAGCAGGGCTTCTACGGCTGCTATATTTTAAACGAGTCCGAAGACATCAAAGTGTTCGGCGCATAATTCCGTTTTAAACCACCAAGGGCTGTCACAAAATGTGACGGCCCTTTTTTCGGATACAGGGCAGACTTGCATTTTATCCGGTTCCATAGTATACTTTTTACGTAACAAACTGTTGGCGATCACATTCTGCCGGAAAGGACGGTGCCTTTTGCTTAACGTAGAACACATTTCGTTTTCTTATCGTAAAAAAGAAGTTCTCCGGGATATTTCCTTTACCGCAAAGGAAGGAGATTTTATCGGTATCATCGGAAAAAACGGATGCGGCAAATCCACTCTCCTTTCAGTTCTTGCGGGAGTCAGACCACCGGCGGACGGTACAGTATCCTATGACGGTGTATCGCTGTTTCCCAAAAAAGGAGCACCGGCCGGCATCATCGGTTATGTTCCCCAGTTAAACCCTTTGCTTCCGGAGCTTTCCGTCCGGGACAATGTAAGGCTTTGGAAACAAAAGAACACCGCACCGGATACATCTTCCGACGAACTGTTCCTCCAACTGGAACTGACCGACGTTATGTACACTCCGGTGGCAAAGCTGTCGGAGGGCCTAAAAAAGCGGGTCAGCATTGCTTCTGTTTTACAGAACAATCCGAAGATACTGATTTTGGACGAACCGTCCGCAGCCCTGGATTTACCTTGTAAGGAAGTTATACACAAACAACTGCTTACTTTTTCCGAACAGGGCGGAATTGTCCTGTTTACCTCCCATGAGGAGGCGGAGTTTTCACTCTGTTCTACCCTTTATATATTAAAAGACGGTAGCCTGTTGCAGTTTCCGAACACATTAGATAAACATACGCTGATACAACAGTTTTAACTTTAGGAGGATTGGGATTATGAAAAAAACAAACACACACGGGAGCACACATATCTTGCGCTCTTTCATCACTGTCTTTGTACTTTGTACCATGCTGTTTTCCCTTTCGGGCTGTTCAAAAAAAGACCCTCGGGAAGATCTTGATGCCGCTTACCAAAAGACCTTTGTAGACGATAATCCGATGGAATCCGTACTGGGTCTTACGGCACTTACGACCAAACTCAACGAAAATGCGGCTCACTCTGCCGGTTACTCCTTTACCATTCAAGAAATTTCCGGCAAAGACTTGGAGCAGTATGCAGGCTTTCTTTCCAGTCTCGGATTTTCCGTTGACCGCGCTTCCGATTTATTAAACAGAAAAAGTATTGCCACCTTGGATATTACCTACGCCGGCACCACCTGCCTCTCCTTAGGAGGACAGATTCAGGGGTCTGAGCTTTTCTTTACGGTCCCGCAGTTATTGGATAGTAACGTAACCGTGGATCTTGCCACCATGCAGGAGGATTTAACCTCCGATTCCATGGTTGCACAATTACTCAAAGCCTACGAAATCTCCTTACCGGAGAACCTTTTTGCAGAGCTGTCACAGGCGTTCACCGCCACTTCGGAAAGTACCGAAGACCTGCTTGCCGCATGGGAAGCATTGGATGCGGCACTTCTTGTAGAAAAGCTTGGTAAAAAAGAAATCTCCCTGCCGGAAAACGTTACCGCAAAGCACGTATATAAGGTTACAATCCCGAAGCAGGCATATGTAGACTTCATGAATGCATATTTCGATTATTCCGAACAATCCTCTGCGGTCCTTACAAATACCTTCGCTACAGAGGAAGAAGGTGGAGCCGCCTCTGATTTTGCAAACGCAAAAGAAGAATTCCGGAAGCTGGCCGATTCCATGGGTGACATTGGCATAACGGTAGCCGTTACCAAGAACGGATATATCAACTATATGACAAGCACTGTTACCGCAGGAGAAGACACTGCCACCTTTACCGCCACCTTTACCGGAACAAATGCACCGTTAGAGGTGTATAAGCTTGTTGCGGATGCCACCTTGGACGGGAAAGCATATCACTTTGACCTTGTGCAGGAGTTTAATCCTATGGACAATGAAATCGATATTACCGCAAAAGCCAGCGAGGATAACACACGGCTGTTCTTCTTTGACTGCGTCGGTACCTTTGAAAACATTCAAAAAGGTGAGAAATTCGCTCTGGATTTGGACTATGTGGAGTTGGAGTACGGTACCGACTTCTCCCTTTCCCTTGCCGGTGACTGCTACGTGGATACTACCGCCTGCAACATTACCGCACCTGTCCCGTCCGAGCGCAACCTGCTTCGCATGAGTGAGGCAGATTACACCGCACTTTTACAGGAGATAGAAGCCAATTTAGAAGAAAACTTTCTTCTTTCCGCCGTTTTCAGAATGCTTGATTTCGGAATCTCCATTAAGTAACATACAACGCCATACCCAAAGGAGGAACTGCCATGTCCGTTCTCTTTTTTCTACAACTAAAAAGAGCTCTAAAAGCAGTTCCTCGGGTGATTGCAGGTGCAACTATCCCGCTCCTCCTTGCGGTCATGGCTGTTTTTTTTGCATGGAGCAATCACACTGCTTCCTCGGAAACACTCCTGTCTCCGGTTGCTCTGGTCAATCAGGATACCGGCGATTCTCTTAACATGATTCTTCCGATAATTACGGAATCCGAGGCGGCCGGTAGCTTTACTTTTATGGAAATGTCCGAGGCTGCGGCCATGAAAGCCCTTGAAAAGGGGGATGTCTGCGCTGCCCTTATCCTCCCGAAGGACATGGTTTCCGGCATTTTAGACTCCACCAACATACCTGCCCGTCTGTATCTTCCGAAGGGTACCACAGCTCCTTCCCTTCTTATCGGCAAATACGCCGAGGCCGGTTCACGCACTTTAGGAGCCTCCCAGGCCGGGATTTATACCGCTACCGACCTTTATAAGACCTACGGCCTTACCGACCATCTTTCCGATGTGTATTACGATATCAACACTGCAAATCTCAAGTACGCCCTTTCCAGAGAGTCCGCCTTTTCGGTAACATCCACTACCACAACCGGCACTCTTTCGCTTCCGGAATACTACGGCTGTACCCTGTTTCTTTGCATTCTGCTCTTTTTCGGATCAGGTATGGGAAGCTTTCTTGGCACCCCTGCCCCAAAGACCTTTTCCGAACAACTCCGCAGAAACGGAATGGGCACCTTTTCCTTAGAACTGAGTCTGTTCCTCCCCCTTGGTCTGTTTTATTTTATTCTTATCTTTTGTCTTGGGGGATTGGCACATATTCTGCTTCCGGGTCTCAGCTTTACCGGAGCTACCGCCCTTTTCCTCCTGTGTCTGGCACTTTGCTTCACCGCCTTCACACAGCTCATCTTTTCCTTTACGAAAAACACCGGCCACGGACTGTTACTGTTTCTTTTCCTCGGCTTGTTTATGATATTATTTGGCGGAGGCTTTTTACCTTACGCCTTTTTACCGGATCTTTGCACCGACCTGACACCGTTCCTGCCCCTTGCCGCCTGTCTGGCAGGCCTGCGCCGGGCAGTTGCCGGGGCTCTGTCTCTTACCGACAGTCTGCTCTTACTGCTTCATTTCGGTGTACTTTCGGGCCTTCTGGTATTGCTTTCCTTAATCGGAAGAAGGGAGGTGCACGAATGAACCTGCTTACCTTCTTTGCCCTACAGCTAAAACGTATCGGAAAACGTACACTTTTTGTCTGTCTGCTTCTTCTCTTTCCGATCCTTTTGTTTTTCCTCTCACGGGCCTTTACCGGAGAAGAAGACTCCCGTATCCAGGTAGGAATTTTCCTTGAGACGGAGGATACGCTGGCAAAAACACTTTGCGAAAAACTGGTAACCTCGGAGGATTCCTTATTCTCCTTTTCCTATACAGACACCGAAGAAGAGCTGATAAAACTGGTACAAAGCAACCGCTTCGAATGCGGTTATCTGTTTAAAAAGGACCTAGGTGCAGAGCTTGACCGCAATCACCTGAAAAACCTGATTACGGTATACACCTCCGAAACCACCACTTGTACCGGCGTGTTGAACGAACTGGTCTATGCCGCTTTATTTGAAGAATATTCCCTTTCCCTCCTTCAGTCCACTCTGGAGGAGGCTGGTCATCTTCCCTTTACGGAGACTGCATCAAAGGACAGTTCCCTGCCACCCGTGGCAAAGGAGGAACTTGAACGGATTTACCTTTCCCACCTGACGGACGGTTCCACCTTCCGTATTGAAGTTATCCTGCCATCGGAATCCGTAGAACTTCCGGCTACCGGTACACGCGCTGCCACCATGCCTTTGCTTCGGGGACTCACCGCCTTATTTTTACTATTG
>JAZUBD010000459.1:0-2548 GCA_045638305.1 Lachnospiraceae bacterium | reverse complement strand
CGTTTTATTTGCAAACAGTGAGACAAAGGAATGTTGACAGCCAATGCGAGGGGCTACGGTATGCGTTTTACGAACGGATTTTCAAAAAAACAAGGGGCACACTTAGACAACTTAACAGGGATTTATAATCAACAGACTTTTTTCGAATGCACCGCAAATCTTTTATCGGAGCATCCGGAGGAGTCTTTTTGTCTTATTTACTGGAATATTCGTAAATTCCGGACCACCAATGACTTATTCGGTTGGGAAGCCGGCGATAAAATTCTGATTCACTGGGCCAACACCTTACGTGAGATTCTGCATGACGAACTAGCAGTTTACGGTCGACTGAATCATGACAATTTCGTCTGTTGTGTTACGGAAAGCTTTCTGGAACACAGCGACTGGACAAAGCTCGGTGAAATCACCTATTCCACCGGAGAAGCGGAGTATTCTTTCTATTCCTGCTGCGGTCTTTACCGGATTACAGACCGCGCCCTTCCCCTTTCCACTATGATTGACAAGGCCCGGGCAGCCATGGAGACCATAAAAAGCAATTACATGACGCTTTACGCCTGGTACGACGAAAGTATGTGGACTTCCCTTCTGGAAGAGCAACGCATGAATACCGAATTTAAAACCGCCATTGCGGAAAAGCAATTCAAAGTATATTATCAGCCGATTTGCCGTTCCAGCGACGGACTGATTACCAGCGCCGAAGCGCTCATCCGCTGGCAGCATCCGACCAAAGGTATGGTATCTCCGGGTTCCTTTATTCCGTTATTCGAAAAGAACGGTTTTATCAGTGTACTGGACCGGTATGTCTGGGATGAAGTATGTGCCATGCAACAGTCACGTTTGGATCAGGGACTGGCTACCGTTCCGGTTTCCGTCAATGTATCCCGGGTAGAGTTTTACAATCCTACGCTTTGTGAGGATATCCGCGACATTGCAAAAAAGCACAATGTTTCCCCTGATTTAATAAAGATTGAAATTACGGAAAGCGCCTACGCAGCCAACCCAGTTCAGGTAATGGATGCGGTGAAAAAGCTCCACCAGTACGGTTTTACCGTATTGATGGACGATTTCGGTAGCGGGTACTCTTCCCTCAACATGTTAAAAGATTTACCGATTGATGTTTTAAAAATCGATATGCGTTTTCTGGATGATTTGGACAAAGACCAGAAGGCTGCCATTGTTTTGGAATCCATTATCCGTCTGGCTAAATGGATGAAGCTCAGCGTTGTTTCGGAAGGTGTAGAAACAAAGAAAGAGTGGGAATATTTACGCAGTGTGGAATGCGACTCGGTACAGGGCTATTATTTCTATAAGCCGATGCCACAGGACGAATTCATGGGCCTTTTGGACAAATCCGCAGCCACAAGTACCTCCCTGCTCTTCCACGCCTGCCCGGAGGAAGACGATACCATTCTGGATATATTCAACCACACCAATACCGCAGAGAGCCTGCTGTTCTACAGTATGCTGGGCGGTATGGGGCTGTTAGAGGTATGTGAAGAGAATGTAGAACTGATTCGTGCCAACAAAGGCTTTTACGAAGCCCTCTACGGCTCCTCCGCATATACGCATCGGATTCTGAACATTCCTTTCGCAGAACCGGAGCGCAGCCTAATTTTAGAGCAATGCAATATTGCCAAGGAAGATGCCAAAGTGTCACAATTCCGGTTACATCATAAACTGGAAGACGGCTCCTACGTCTGGCTTTCGGTGAAGTTACGCTTAATCGGCGCCAATGCCCGTCGCTCCCGCTTCCTTGTCGCGGTTGACAATATCAACGAACAAATGCGTCTGGAACAAGAACGTTACCTGAATAATTACAGCTCCGTTTTGTTAAAGCTGTATGACCGGGTTTATCATTTGGACTATTCCATCGACTCCATTGAGTTGCTTCACTCCTCCGGAGATGATTTCATCAAACCGCAAACCCGGTATTCCTTTTCCACCTTTTTCCAGGCGCTCGCAAAGGTTACCGCTCCGGAGCATCTGAAAAAACTGGAAATTATAAAAAACAAAGCTCTGTTGGATGCAACCCTTGAAAAAGAGCATACCAACTGCCTTACCATACATTATGACGTCACTTCCAATAACACCGTTACGGACACCTTCGCACATTTCTTCAAAGCGGACCTTCCGGACGGCAGTGAACGTTATATTTGTTGTGTCAAAAAAAACGTGTAAATTATCCTCCTTTTTCCCTATCGCAAAACGGCGCCGAGATAGTTCCTATCCCGGCGCCGGTTGTCTCTGCAATAATCTATGACTCCGTATTCCAAAGCCGTGTTTTTCTCACCGGCACTCTTCTAAAACCAACACCCAATCCTGTCCTTTCCCGCTCTCCGGCGGTACCATAAGTGTCTTATCACCCGGTTTGAATATTCCAAACAAAGTCTCTTCGCCGGTCCGTGGGTCAAACCACAACCCTTTCACACATTTTGCTCCGGCAAACAACGACAAGTCTACCGTAAAAGGCACCCCTAACGGAGAATACACATACGCATAACCGCTTCCTTTTGCCGCTGTCATATGTCCCGTTCCCGCAAAATTCTCC
>JAZUBD010000458.1:0-1414 GCA_045638305.1 Lachnospiraceae bacterium | reverse complement strand
CAGAACGACATGGCTACGATCCGACTTGCAGGCATCGGAGAAGATTGCTCCGCTGACTTTATGGATGTGGCGGTACAGCCGTTTTTGGCTATTGTTGCAAAGAATGCGGCAGAGGATAGAGGTGAAGACTTTTTACGTGTCGTAACGGAGACTTTGGAGAACTGTGCGACGGAAGGCGTATCGAAAAAGTCATTGTATGCTGCCTTGAACAGCATGGAGTTTTCTTTGAGAGAGGGAGATTCCGGAAATTATCCGAAGGGTCTGCGTTACGGTCAGATGATGTTGGGAACTTGGCTGTATGATGATAAGAAAGTATTTGATAATCTGTACTGGACCCCGATATTTGATCAGCTTCGTGCACTGATTGAGACGGACTATTTCGAAAACTTAATTCGCACGTATTTGCTTGATAATACCCATGGGGCATTTTTACAGCTGTTACCGAAGGTTGGGCTTTTGGCAGAGAAGGAAAAAGCCCTCGGAAAAGAGCTGGCTTCCTACAAGGCATCCTTGACCGATGCGGAGGTAGAGGCATTGGTTGCCCAGACGAAGGCATTAAAGCAGTATCAGAGCGAGCCGTCAAGACCGGAGGATTTGGCAAAGATTCCGCAGTTGACCCGTGAGGATATTAAGAAGGAAGCGGACCCGTTTGTAAACGAGGTTAAAGAAATTGCGGGCATTACCACGCTTCATCAGGAGTTGTTTACCGCAGGAATCGCCTATGTAAAGCTTTTGTTTGATATGAAGAAGGTGCCGGCAGAGTTACTTTCCTATGCGGGAGTTTTAACGGATTTGTTCGGTCGTATGGATACAAAGAATCACAGTTATCTGGATTTAAACAACGAAATCAGCATTAACACCGGCGGTATTTCCGTTAGTACCATGATTTCCTCCAAGTACGATGATTTGCACGACTATCGTGTATTCTTCTTGGCGGAGGGCAAGACGCTGTACAGTAAGGTTCCGGAGTTGATTTCCTATATGAAGGAGCTGCTGACCGAGACCGTATATGACAGTCCGGCCCGTATCAGAGAAATTTTACTGGAGCGTAAGAGCAGTCTGGAAAGCCGGTATACCGATATGGCCCAGGGAGCGGCGGTAAAGCGTGCCTCCTCTTACTTCTCCGAGGTGGGGGCTGCCATGGAGAGACTGGACGGTATCATGTATTATGAGTTTATTTCTGAGTTGCTTGCGGATTTTGCGGCGCGTAAGGAAGAAGTGGTACAGAAGCTTACGAAGGTATATGAGTGTATCTTTGCAAAGGATGTGATGATGCTCAGTGTTACCGCGGACGAGGAAGGCTACGGACTTGTAAAAGAGCAGGTGACGGGACTGTTTGATGCATTTGCGTCGGAGGCAAAGGGAAGCGGACTTACGCTTGTACCGGAGAAGAAGAATGAAGGCTAAGTCGGAG
>JAZUBD010000457.1:0-3668 GCA_045638305.1 Lachnospiraceae bacterium | reverse complement strand
TTGGCTCACAGAACGACATGGCTACGATCCGACTTCACCAATCAATTGCTTTGGCAAGGTCTCCTTCATTTGCGCAAGCGTTACCTCAGCCTCAGCTTTGGTTGCATACATCTTTCTTTGATAAGCGACACGAATGGTGTCACCGCTTCGAATAGCCATAGGAAACATAGTCCTCTCCCCTTCCGATAATGAGTTCCTGATGTGATTCAATTTCTTCAACTGTAATGAAAGTTCCTTTGATTTTTCCTCAATTTCTGCGCACTTGGCATCCACCAACGCAAGGATATCCTCGTCCGTACTCGCATGCAGATGCTTTTTTATTTCCTCCAGAGAAAACCCCAGTTCCTTCAGGGAAATAATACGATTGCAATCGGCAATCCTTGCGGCAGAATAATAACGGTATCCCGTAAAGCGGTCAATCTCATCTGCAACAAGCAGTCCTTCGTTGTCATAGTACCGCAGCGTTTTGACTGGGATGCGACAAAGCCGTGATAATTCACCAATCTTGTACATAGCCTAACACCTTTCTTAAGAATTTGCATTGCGAAACAGCGCTGTTTCTGCTTACAGCTTGGTTATAACATTACAGTTAAGGGGAGAGTCAAGGGGGACTATATCAAAAACTCATACACCCTGTCATAAAAATCCTTTGCTTCTTCATAAGCCGCATGTCCCAAACCCGGATAGATATGTATCTCGCTGTGTTTGATATTTTCTTTCAGTTCATAGGATGCATTCACGCCCACCGTATTATCCGTCTCCCCGCCGATGATAAAAGTAGGGCATTCGATTTTATGCAATTCTTCATAAGCGTCAAATGCAAGGATTGCCTCCGCATTTCGGAAAAAGCGGTCATAGGTACGAGGTTTTCCTACCATTCCCAACACCGGATAAAGCTTTCGATACTTCTTAAGATATGCCTCAGAATATCCCTTCTCCGCCGTATCAATCATAAGACTCCGGTGGTCTCCTTCCTGTGCCATCGCTATCCAACTGCGGACGGCGCTCTGTATCATTTCGTTTGCTCTCGGTGCGGATACCGCAATCACAAGCTTTTCTACCAGATTCGGATAATCAATTGCCATATACTGCGCAATCATTCCGCCTTGAGAAACACCCATGACGCTTACCCGCGTAATTCCAAGCTCTTTCAACGCCTTTACCTGGTCCGCTGCCATTTCCCGTATGGAATAGCCCTCCGGCATATCATTTTTTCTACTGAACATGTAGACCGTATATTCCTTTAAAAATTTAGCAAAGGGCTTTGCCAGAAACAATGCTTTTCCTTTTACGGTAGTAAGACCGTCCGATAATCCGGGAAGTACAAGAAACGCCTTGCTTCCTTTTCCGAAAGATGCATAATACATCTCTGTATTCTCAATTTTTACACATCCGTTTTTCGCATTCCAAAACATATTAAACCTCCTTCGTAAAACCTTCCTTTAAAATTGTTATGTAACCGGTCAGCTTATAAAAATATTGTTCTTTAAGTTGTTCAAAGGACTCTTTTTCTCTGTCAACCATATCCAGAAACTCTTTGTTAAATCCTTGCAGCACCCACTTTAATATATCTGCAATCCTCTCCTTATTTCCCTTGAGAATTCCTTCCGAAATCCCCTCCAGCAAACTATAATAAATGTTCTCTCCTTTGCCTCCGTACCGTTCGTCTATTTTGCTGCGAATCTCGGCATCCTTCTCCTGTGCCATACCAATCAGTAAACGACCTTTCACCGGATTTTTTATGTACCATGAGATTTCCAATGTAGAGTAGTCTATCAACCGCTGAAAAATCTCCGTGGACAGTTTTCCCAGCCCACGTTCCATATCTCGCATCATCTCATTTGCAACAGTATCTATTATAAAAAAATACAACTCCTCCTTGCTCTCAAAATACTTAAACAAGCTCCCCTTACTGATGTCGCACTCTTTCACAATGCGGTTGGTAGACGCATTACTATAACCGTTTTGAGCAAATTCCGCAATAGAAGTTTCTATGATTTTATTTTGTTTTTCAACATTCAGATTAAAAAATTGATTGGTCGGCATTGGATTCTCCTTTCCGATAATGACCACGTGGTCATTATATAGTATAAACATTTATTCCTTGTTTGTCAAGACACTCCAACGTACAATAAAAATACTCGCCATAGACTTGCTATAAAGCAGTGCGAATCCGCATCCATGACGAGTTTTCTAATTATGATGACTACAATAGTTTTACCAGTTCCTCTGATATCGCATTTGCGCATTTCTCTACTTCCCGGCACATTTTTGTGCGCCAAAAAGCGAATCGCAACAATCCCTCTCTGTCCTCGGAATCGGAATTCAATAAGTACTGCGGGTAACCGTAACTACTTTGAGCCAGTTGAAACAAATATACATAAGGCATGGCAATCATATCGTTTTTTGTGAGCGGGGCAAACTTCATGTATTCCCGCACATATTCACAAAGCGCCGGAATATCTATGGTTGCGCTTGTTCTGCAAAGACTTGAAGATTGCACAAAAGAACGCATAATTTCCCATGTAACCGGCAAACAAGCAGCGGCAGAAAAATCAATCACCGCCTTGATTTCATCCTGCTCCCAGATAAGCTGGCAACCCTGGAAATCCCCGTGGGTGGCACAATAGGTAATTCCGTTATAATACTTTTTATAGTCTTCACATCGAATCGCCAATTGTTTTTTGTACCGCAAATCATCCATAAGCTGTGGAAGATTATCCGCATCCGCTTTGATTTCTGCAAGTTGAATCAGTTCATCGTATTTTGCGATTACACTTTCTGCAGAAATGGAATCCAGCCACTGTTCAGCCATTCCGATAGGTAACGGGTAGTCTTTGAGCGCTTGATGCAGTTTTCCCAACATTCTGCCGACTTTCGGAAGCAAATCAAGAGGTAAATCGTTATAGCCGTAGGTATGACCTTCGATATATTCCTCCAGGCAAATGATATGGTCTTGATACTTTATTACAAATTCATTGTTACTGGTTTTATAAAAACGCGTTACAGGCAACTCTGCATTAGAAAGATACTCTAACAGCTTTGCTTCCCGAACCACCTCATCTTCTAAAATATCGCTTTGAAATTCTTTTAAGAAATAATATTGGTTGCCGTCATATACCTGAAAGCAATTGGCGGTGCCAAGTTTTAGTTTGTTTACGGATACGGGTGAGATTCTGTAGTGGTTTGATAGTAAATCCGAAATGATTGATTCGGTTAATATAGATTTCTCAAGGGACATGGGTTCCTCCTTTTTTAAAGTAAACTTGTGGTCGGCATTTCACCTGTTTGCCACAGCTACGCCCTACTCATTCGGAACCCGCGTCGCTCCTTCCTCATGTGGGGCTGGCGCCCCCCATGGCCAAAAAGATAAAAGAGTTGTCGAGAATAAATTCTCACAACTCTTTTCCTTTTTATCCCCGTAGGGCTTGTAGCTTACTCAAACTCAATCGTTGCAACCGGCTTCTTGGTAATCTCATATACCACTCTGTTGATGCTCGGCACTTCAGCAGTAATTCTATCCGCAATCTTCTCAAGTAAATCGTAATCTACTCTCTCAATCGTCGCTGTCATAGCATCGATGGTGTTTACGGCGCGGATGACGCACATGTAACCCATGCTACGGGCGTTGTCGCGTACACCTACTGCGGTGAAGTCCGGAATAGCGG
>JAZUBD010000456.1:0-4769 GCA_045638305.1 Lachnospiraceae bacterium | reverse complement strand
CATTTGAAAAAGTATATGAAAAGTCATCCGGCAAAAGAACACCGTGTGTTTGGAACGCTACGGTATTGTACAGGTCGGTAGCGGCAATGTCATAGGAAAGCAGTTCATTTTCTGCGGCGCTGCATCGTTTTGATTTTTGAGCAAGTTTTGTAAGGACCGGCAAAGAGGCGGTCTTTTTCCATGCCTTTAACAGTGGTGTTGCGCTTTCTTTAAAGCCCAGAATCCGGGCATAGCATACTTCGTTTTTGCGGAAGGAATTAAGCGTAGTCTGCGTAAGGCCGGACAGAATGTGAACAAAGCATCGTTCAATCCGGGTGCGGGTATATTGCTTCGTCTTGATATGGTCAAGAAAGGTTTCGTAGTCACAGGCAGGGAAACGCTTACGAAGGCGTCCCGCAAGCTCAGGGGACACATCTGCCAGGGAGGAAAGACGGTCGGACTTTTCGGCAATGGCATACCGGTATAAGGAAAGAAAATCCTCTGCAAAAACCGGTGCATACGGCTTCTTAGAAAGAAGCGCAGCGGCGGCTGTAGGAAGATTTGCCAGGAATCCCTCGGGAAAGGCGGTGCCCGGTGTCAGAAGCTTACGAAGGGCAGTAGCCGAAGAAAAGCCCTCGGACGGAACCGTGTCCTCGTGATATCCGGCGCCGAGTCTTTCGATGGTATATGGGGTGATGTCGCTTTTTCTGCGATATAGGGCCTTGCAATATTCCAGCCCTAAAAGAGCGTTTGGGGACTCCAAAAGAGCCAGCGCTTCCTCGCTCAGATGAGGGCGTGCTGCAGAAAGTCTTGCCTGCGGAAAGGTAAGTCCGGCACGAAGGCCCTCCTGTAAGGCTTTTTTATATGTGGCCGGTTCCTCACGAAGAAAGGCTGCGGTTTCGGTGTAAAGGGAAATCGGGACATTCGTCTCGGTACCGAAGCATAGGCTGTCTATGCAGCCAAGCTTGTCTAAAATCATAACGGCGCCCTCTGCGAAATATTCGGCACTGCCGGTTGCATAGCAAAAAGGAAGCTCCAACACCACGTCCGCACCACAGGCAAGGGCGCACTCCGCCCGGGTGAACTTATCCAGACAAGCCGGAATTCCCCGCTGAGTAAAATCACCGCTCATGACTGCTACCACAAAATCCGCCCCGGTCACGCGGCGTGTTTCTGCAATGTGATATTCATGTCCCTTATGGAAGGGATTGTATTCTACGATAATTCCGGCAACTTTCATGAGTCGGTCCTTTCCGGTACACAATTTTTACAACGGCCTTTAAAAATGCTCTAGTGTACGTGCTTATAATAATAAATAGCCAGCTGGGTACGGTCTCTGACCTCCAGTTTTTCCAGGGTACTGCTCAAATAATTCCGCACGGTTCCCTCGGATAAGAAAAGCGCCTGGGCGATTTCTTTGTTATTTAAGCCTTCTGCCACCAATTTCATAATTTCAATCTCTTTTTCGCTCAGCGGAAGTCCGGATACATCCGGTTCCTTCGGAATGGACAAAATATCCGGGATTTTTTTCACAACCTCACTTCCGAATACATTTTGACCACCGTCTACGGCATGGAGGGCTGGGACAATGCTTTCAAAGTCCTGCTTCAACAAATAACCTTTTGCTCCCAGACGTAGAGCACGGACAATGTACTCATCATCGGAAAAGGTGGTAAGAAAGAGTATTTTTGCGGCCGGATCCTCTGCTAAAATGGCAGAAGCGGCGTCCAGACCGTTCATGCCCTCCATACGGATGTCCATAAGAAGGATGTCCGGCTGATGTTCCTTATAAAGGGCAATTGCTTCGGTACCGTCTCTGCCAAGGGCGGGAACAGTAATGTCCGATTCTGCCTCTAAAATGGTCTTTAAGGAGATGCCGACTACACGGTCATCATCTACAACTAAAACTTTCATAGAAACCTCCGGGATGGTGTTTGTCGTAAAAAGGAACGCTTAGTTCTGTTCCTTCGGAATGGACACAAAAATATGGAATCCGTTCTGGGTAGAGAAGCGGATGGTGCCCTTTAGGGAAGCAACTCTTGCTTGCATGTTTTCCAGCCCCATACCGGTATTACCCTCCGGAATCCGGATGTCGGTACCGTTGTCTGCAATAGACAAATTGTACAGGGACGTATATTCTTTCATACTGATGCGGATGGTATCCGCATTGCTGTGTTTTGTAATATTTGCCAGCGCTTCTTTCATGATAGTGAGGAAACAATAGGTAATCGCCACCGGAAGTTCCGGAGCAATGTCATATTCAAATTGAACCCGGTAGGAGTTATAATCCGCCAGAAGTTGTCGTGCGGAGGTTTCCAAATCCAGCGCATCATCCCGCAAATCGTGGACACTGCTGCGGATACCCTGCATGGCGGCATCCAGACTTTCCTTTAGGAGAAGAAGGGACTCGTCGTCCTTTTTCACGGTCAGCATGGCGCCTACCTGTAAGATGGAGCGGGACAACAGGTGCCCTACGTTATCGTGAATCTCTCTGGCGATACGGGTACGCTCTTGCAGAGTAGCGATTTTAATTCCGGCGTCTTGATTTTCCATCAAGGTCTGGGCTTTTTCCTGCAAGGAAAGCTTTTCTTCCGTATCGGAGTCTCGGAGTTTAATTAAATCGGATGAGGTTTGTGATAACCGGCGTTCTCTGTAGGAAAGAAGTAAGGCAACTGCCAGTAAAAACAAAACCAAAAAGCAAGTAGCAATCTCATCAAAGGTAAAGACGGAACGAATTACCGGTAATAGAGAAACAAGCAGTACCGGTGTGGGACGCTTGACGCATAACGGGTAGCAAAGTACCGGAAGGAAAAACAGTAACTCCGGGAAAAAGATACTGAGTAGCACTCCAAGACCAAACAGCCCGTAGGAAAAGGGCAGGGAGGAAACCAGTTCCTCTATCGTAAGGGCGATAAACACGCAGAGCAGAAGGATAATCGGTTTGACGGTCGGATTCGTGGTTAGCAAAAGTACCAGACCGAAAAACAGCAGTACCAATTTGTCGATAATTCCTCGCATATGGAATCCTCCTTTCCTTGCACAGACTAAAGTTCCAAATAAATTGTAAGAATCGCCACACCCGATCCGCCGCGCCTTAGATACGTGCATGTTTTCACTTAAATTCTATAACCTAGTGTACCACACATTTCCGGGAATGAAAAGCCAAAAACCGATGACATTTGTCACTTTCTCTTTCTGACAAACGACACTGGAATGTGAGTTTTGTCTTTGGTATGATAGGGGCATAAGATGTGAAATCGTGTTTGAAACGAAAGGAGACACTATGAATACAGTGGTTAAGATTGAGAATCTGGTAAAGCGGTATAAGGAACTGGTGGCAGTGGACCACATGAACCTGTCCATTGAGAAGGGTGAGATTTTCGGGCTGTTGGGACCAAACGGCAGCGGTAAGTCCACCATTATTAATTGCCTGCTTTCTTTAACGGAGTATGATAAGGGAGAGATTACCGTGTTCGGGGAGAAGATGCGGGCGGATAATTATTCCGTGAAGGGACGCATCGGCATAGTGCTTCAGAACGTAGCAGTATTTGATGAACTGACGGTGTATGAGAATATCGATTACTTTTGCAGCTTGTATGTAAAGGATAAGGAAAAGAGAAAAGAGTTGGTACAGGAGGCAATTGCATTTGTAGGTTTGGAAGAGTTTGTAAAGTTTTATCCGAAGAAGTTATCCGGCGGTTTGCTTCGTCGTCTAAACATTGCCTGTGGCATTGCCCATAAGCCGGAGCTCATTATTTTCGATGAGCCGACGGTGGCTATTGATCCGCAGAGCCGGAACAAAATCTTAGAGGGAATTAAGGAACTGAATCGTCAGGGGGCTACGATTATTTATACGTCCCACTACATGGAAGAAGTGGAGCAGATTTGCTCCAGAATTGCCATTATTGACAAGGGGCAATTGGTGGCAACCGGTACGAAGGATGAGTTAAAGAGCATGATTCAGACCGGAGAGACCATTCGTGTGGAGGTACCGGAGCTGACCAGTGAGGCAATGTTCGGCTTAGAGAAGCTTTCTCACGTACTTTCCGTGGAGTATAACGATGGTATGGCTACCATTAAGTGTAACGGCGGAAGACATAATGTACTGCATGTGCTGGAGTATTTAAACAATGCGGAGATTTCCTTCGGCAGAGTGTTTGCGGAGCAGCCGACCTTAAACGATGTGTTCCTTGAAATTACCGGCAAAGAGCTGCGTGACGAAGTACAGTAAGGGGGATGACCATGATACATTATGTTTATCGATTAAAACGATTGTTACGGTTGCGACAGCTGTTTTTCTGGTCCATTTTGTTTCCGCTCCTGTTGGGAACGGTATTTAAGGTAGCCTTTTCCGATGCAACCAACAAGGACTGGGGATTTGTAACGATTCCGGTGGCGGTTGTGACAGAAGAAGGAAACCCGGAGGACGAAGCGTTTGTGACGTTCCTTGCGGAAATGAAGAATGGGGATACGCCGTTCTTTACGGTAACGGAGAGTGACAGGGAGACGGCAGAGGAATTACTGGCCGACGGAGAGCTTGCTGCGGTTGTTGTTACGGGAGAAGAGACCAAGATACTTCTTCGTGAAAACGGACTGAAATCCACTATTGTAAAAACGGTGGTGGACGGATATTTGCAGAGTAAGGATATGTTTGTAGAGGCGGCGATGAAAGGAAAATTGCCGGAGGTAATGGAGGCCTTTTCGGAGGAGGTCACGACCCTTTCCGCAAAGGAATTTGAGGGGGCAGCTAAGGACCCGTTTGTGCAGTATTTCTACGCTTTAATTGCCAT
>JAZUBD010000455.1:0-3812 GCA_045638305.1 Lachnospiraceae bacterium | reverse complement strand
CGGTAAGATTGTACGTGGCTGTAAGGCTCGTATTACCCGTGAAGGCGAGCAGATTTTCGAGGGCGATTTGGCTTCCTTAAAGCGTTTCAAGGACGATGTAAAGGAAGTGGCAACCGGCTACGAGTGCGGTCTTGTATTCGAGAAGTTCAACGATCTGCAGGAGTTTGACCAGATTGAGCTTTATGTAATGGAAGAGGTACCGAGATAATGAGAAAAAACAGTGTGAAAAATACACGGATTAATGCTGAGGTCCAGAGAGAACTCAGCACCTTAATCCGTGAGGAGTGCAAGGACCCGCGCATCCATCCGCTTACTTCGGTGGTTGCGGCGGAGGTTGCACCGGATTTAAAGACGGCGAAGATTTATATCAGCGTATTGGGCGATGAAGAGGCCATCACAAATACCTTAAAGGGTTTAAAGAGTGCGGCTTCCCATCTTCGTTCCAAGCTGGCGAAGTCTTTGAATTTAAGAAATACGCCGGAGCTGACCTTTGTGGGAGACCGCTCCATTGCGTACGGTGTGTCCATGTCAAAGTTAATCGATGACGTGACGGCACAGCTTCCGGACCGTTCCGACGAGGAAGAGACGGAAGAAGAATAAGAAGAGAGAAATGCGCTCGTTTCCGCGTAAGGGGGAACGGGCGTCATGTTCGATAAAGGAGGGGGATGCCTTGAATTTATTACAGATTGTAAGTGAGGCAAAAACAATCGCCATTGCGGGCCATGTACGTCCGGACGGCGATTGCGTGGGTTCCTGTCTCGGATTATACAATTATTTAAACGAAAATATGAAGGATAAGCAGATTGATGTGTATCTGGAGTCGGTTCCGGCAGCGTTTTCCTTCCTGAAGAATATAGAATGTGCACTTACTGCGCCGAAGCAGGGCATGTTCTACGATTTGTTCATTGCGTTGGATTGCGGCAGCAGAGACCGTCTCGGATTTACGGAGGAGATGTTTCTCTCTGCAAAGCATACGGTAAGCATCGACCATCATATCAGTAATACGATGTTTGCGGAGTACAACCATGTAGAAGGAGATGCCAGCTCTACCTGTGAAGTGTTGTGCGGATTTTTCGAGGATTCCTGTATCAGCAAAGAGACGGCAGAGTGTTTGTACCTGGGGATTGTACACGATACCGGTGTGTTTAAGCACTCCAACACCTCAAGAAAGACCATGGATACCGCTGGAATGCTTCTCACAAAGGGTGTTTCCGCATCGCAGATCATCGATGATTCTTTTTATCGCAAGACCTATATGCAGAATCAGATTTTGGGACGTTGTTTGCTGGAGAGTATTCTCATGCTGGACGGGGCGATTATTTTCTCCTGTGTATCCCAAAAAATGATGCAGCTCTACGGTGCCGTTCCGGCGGACTTGGACGGCATTATTGACCAGCTCCGGGTAACGGCGGGGGTTGAGGTCGCAATCCTGGTCAGAGAAGAAGGCGTGCAGAATTATAAGGTCAGCCTGCGTTCCAACGGCAAGGTGGATGTGAGCAAAATCTGCTGTTTGTTCGGCGGTGGCGGTCATAAGATGGCGGCAGGCTGTACTATGAACGGGTCCATGCATGATGTAATTAACAATCTTTCCGGACAAATCGAGCATCAGCTGAAAACATATACGGAATAGGAGCGGTGCATGGACGGAATAGTGAATATTTACAAAGAAGCCGGTTATACGTCCTTTGATGTGGTAGCAAAGCTCCGGGGAATTTTGAAAGAGCGCCGAATGGGCCATACAGGGACACTGGACCCGCAGGCTACGGGTGTGCTACCGGTTTGTGTCGGCAAAGCGACGAAGCTTTGTGAACTGCTTTTGGATAAAGAAAAAGCTTACGAAGCAGTGATGCTTCTGGGCGTAACGACGGATACCGAGGATATGACCGGAACGGTTCTTTCAGAAACAAAGGCGAGAGTTACCGAAGAAGAAATCCGGGCGGTGGCAGAAAAGTTTACCGGTGTCTATGGTCAGGTGCCGCCGATGTATTCCGCGTTAAAGGTAGACGGCAAGCGTCTGTATGAGCTGGCCAGAGAAGGGAAAGAAGTTGAACGGAAGCCTCGTGAGGTGGAAATTTTTGAGAACACCCCGCTTGCCTTTACGAAGGATGCGGAAGGCTATGTTCAGACGGTGACCTTACGTGTGCGTTGTTCCAAAGGAACCTATATCCGTAGTTTACTTCGGGATATGGGGGAATCGTTAGGGTGCGGTGCCTGTATGCAATCTCTTGTGCGGACTCAGGCCGGTGCCTTTACCATTGAAACAGCGCTGACCCTGGATGAAGTGGAACGTGCACGGGACGAGGGACGTCTTTCGGAGATACTCCTGCCGATTGATTCCTTTTTGATGAAGTATCCGGCAGTATATGTAGTACCGGAGTTCGAAAAATATTTGTACAACGGA
Organism: Lachnospiraceae bacterium; assembly: GCA_045638305.1. GTDB lineage: Bacteria > Bacillota > Clostridia > Lachnospirales > Lachnospiraceae > SIG307. Next base: position 1,411 of record JAZUBD010000455.1, on the reverse strand, counting down.
AACCAGTTGGAACTGTCTATGTTGTCTGAGACAATCAATCCTGTGGACGGAGACGGATTCCGTGTGTATGACAGTGCTGAGAAATTAATCGGTTTGTATCTGTATCGTAAGGCAAGAAAACAGTTACAGCCGGAAAAAATGTTTTTACCTTAATCCGAAGGAAGGTGATTCCACTGCTAAGAATAACAAAACAATCCGAATATGTTCCGGTACAAACTGCGGTTACGGTAGGAAAGTTTGACGGATTCCATCTGGGGCACCGGAGTTTACTTTCGGCGGTTTTAAAAGAGAAAGAAAGAGGACTTGCGTCCTGTGTGATCACGTTTTCTACAGCAGTAGATATTGGGCGTAAGGTAATTTATACCAAGGAAGAACAGCGTAAGCTTTGTGAATCCATGGGAATCGACGTGTTGGCGGAGTATCCTTTGGACGAATCCATGCGGGAGATGACGGCGGAGCAGTTTGTAACAGAGATTCTTTGTAAGAAGCTACAGGCGAAGGTCATTGTGGCAGGCGAGGATTTTCGGTTCGGAAAAGGCCGCGCCGGAGACGTGGATTTTTTACGGTCGCTGGAGGAAACATACGGATACCGGACGGTGTGTATACCGAAGGTAACGGAGGAAGAGGTCCGTATCAGCAGTACCGGAATCCGGGAATTGCTGGCGGCGGGAAATGTTGCTGAGGCTAACATCCTTTTGGGACGTCCCTATGCGGTGTTCGGAGAAGTACTTCACGGGAAAAAGCTGGGACGAACCCTCGGATTTCCTACCATGAATCTGATTCCTTCCGAGGAGAAGCTGTTACCGGTTTACGGAGTGTATGTAACGAGGACAAAGGTAGACGGGCAGTGGTTTGACGGAATTACCAATATCGGACTCAGACCGACAGTGGATTCGGACGAGCAAGTAAGTGTGGAGACTCATTTGTTTTCCTATGAGGGAGATTTGTACGGGAAACAGGTGGAAGTACAGTTTTTAATGTTTTTACGTCCGGAACGTAAGTTCCCGGATGTGGATTCTTTACAAGGTGCAATGAAAGAAGATGTAAAGAATGCAAAAGGCTACTTGAAAAATCTGTAAGAATCATATAAAATAATAGTGTTCGTTTTTTTTATGACAATGTGAGAGCTACATAAGAGGAGGAAAACATGGACAGTATGATATTTGAGGTCGTGATAGCGTTAGCGGCAGGGTTGGGACTCTTTTTATACGGTATGAAGTTAATGAGCGAAGGCTTGGAAAAGGCAGCCGGCGCCAGACTTCGTAAGATTTTGGAAGCAGTAACCAAGAACCGTTTTCTCGGATGCTTGATGGGTATTTTATTTACCGCGGTTGTTCAGTCATCCAGTGCGACCACAGTATTGGTTGTAAGTTTTGTAAATGCTACATTGATGGATTTGTTCCAGGCAGCC
>JAZUBD010000454.1:0-2463 GCA_045638305.1 Lachnospiraceae bacterium | reverse complement strand
GCACGTTCCATCGCAGCAACCGCAGCAAACAAGGGCTTCTTAACCGGTGCTGACGAGCTTGACACCGTATTTACGAAGCCGGCATATTATTTTGATTCTTCCATTTATGAGAATAGAGTATACTTCGGCGCAGGAAAGCCTGATAAGGATGCGGAAGTGAAGTTCGGACCGGGTATCGTAGACTGGCCGGCAATGTCCGCACTGACCGACGATATGCTTCTTAAGGTTGTTTCCGAGATTCATGATCCGGTTACCACCACCGACGAGTTGATTCCGTCCGGTGAGACTTCCTCTTACCGTTCCAACCCGCTGGGCCTTGCAGAGTTTACCCTTTCCAGAAAGGATCCGGCATACGTTGGACGTGCCAAGGAAGTGCAGAAAGCAGAGAAGGCAAGAATCGCAGGCGCTTCTATCAGCGAGGCAAACGCAGAAGTTGCAGCAGCATTCGATATGGTAGCAAAGCAGATGGAGGTAAATCCGTCCGCAACCGAAATCGGTAGTGTGATTTACGCAACGAAGCCGGGTGACGGTTCTGCACGTGAGCAGGCGGCAAGCTGTCAGAAGGTGCTTGGTGGTCTTGCAAACATCGCGAAGGAATATGCAACCAAGCGTTACCGTAGCAACCTCATCAACTGGGGCATGCTTCCGTTCTTGTTTGACGGAGAGTTACCGTTTAAGAACGGTGATTACATCTTCTTAAAGGATATTAAGAAGGCTGTGGTGGAGAAGCAGTCCGAGATTACCGCGTATGTGGTAGGCGAGAAGCTGGTTCCGTTTACGGTGCGTCTCGGGGAAATGACTGACGATGAGCGTGAGATTATTACCAAGGGTTGTCTCATTAACTACTACAGAGGCTAATGAGTGGTAAACCTGCAAAAATGCAGGAACGTAACGTAAGAGGCCTAAGAGATGAATTATGGCGGCTCGACTGCAGGACACAGGTGTTGCGGTCGGGCCGTTTTATGCAGAAGGAGCTCAGGGAGTCTTTGATTTGCAACTGTGAGTAGCATGAATTGTACGGTTGGGATGGTGGTTATATGAAACGAGATATGGTATCTTTTTATCTGACATAAGAAACAGAATGCGAAGTTGAGTGAATTTTGTTATGAGGGAAAAGGAGAGAGAACGATGAAGAAAAAGTTATTCGTCGGTGTTTTAATGGGAACGATGTTATTGTTTGCGGTAGGGTGTAAGAAAACGGAAGAAAAGAAGCAGGAGAGCATCACACCGACTCCGGAGACGATGTCAGAGGCGGAAGAAGAGGTTAAGGTTAAGGTCGGTGATACCATTACGTTCGGTACCTATGAGCAGGACGGTGATGCGGAAAACGGTGCAGAGGCCGTGGAATGGCGTGTGCTTGAGGTGAAGAACGGAAAGGCGCTTTTACTGAGTCAGAACGGCTTAGAGGCTATGCCTTACAACGAAACCGAAGAGGCAATGACCTGGGAGCAGTGTTCCCTTCGTAAATGGTTAAACGGAGAGTTTTATAATACAGCGTTTTCTGCTGAGGATAAGAGTAAAATCGTATTATCCAAGGTGTTAAATAACGCAGACGCCAATTCCGGAATCGACGGCGGCAACGATACGGAAGATTTCGTATTTGTATTATCTGTGGATGAAGCAAAGAAGTATTTTGCAGAGGATGTTGTGGTAGAAGACGGCAGAAATTATAATACGGAGCGTGCGGCGAAGCCGTCTGTTTATGCCGCAACAAAGCCTCTTACCGTTGTAACCAACGGAAGTTGGTACGACGGAAGTGCGCCGTACTGGCTGCGTACGCCGGGAGTCGCATATCATATTGCTGCAATTGTGGATTATAACGGTGAGATTTATGCATTCGGACACGGCGTAAGCGAGCCGAAGAATATGGTTCGCCCGGCAATCCGGGTAGACATGACAGAGGAGTAAAACAATGAAACAGAAGAAAAGAAAATGGCTCATACTTGCAATCGTAATCGGTGTATTGCTAATCGGAGCAGGTGTTGCGGTAGGCGTTTTTGTAATGAATCAGAACCGTACGGAAGATACGGATGGGAAGAAGGAAAAAGAAGAAAAAGAAATCGATGTGGAAATGGCCGCTCTTATTGCAAGCTACTCCGAGACGGACCCGGAAGCGGATACGGACGAGGACGGTATTAAGGACGGGGAAGAGGAACGAATCGGTACCAATAAGTTTTCCATGGATACGGACGGAGACGGCCTGGACGATTTGTATGAGCGTACGGTAAGTATGACGGATCCGCTGTCTGCGGACACGGATGGTGATGGTTTGTCAGACGGAGATGAACTTCTAGCAGGCCTTGACCCGAAGGAAAAACGCAGTGATGGTGAGGAAGATGACAGAAAACGCCTGTTTGAACGCGAGGTAGCCTTGGAAGGCGGCACGCTGTCCATCGAGGGTGCTGCAAATGTATATAGCTTGTATACCGGGATTGAGTCCGAATCCGGTCTTTCGGATTTGCC
>JAZUBD010000453.1:0-2307 GCA_045638305.1 Lachnospiraceae bacterium | reverse complement strand
GGTAATATCGCAGGCGGCCTTGGCGGTCTTGGTGGAGGATTTCCGTTCTAATGGATTATTACAGCAGTCAAATCAGTAAATTGATTGAAGAGTTTGCTTCTTTGCCGGGAATCGGTGCAAAGTCCGCCCAGCGTCTGGCCTTTCATGTGATTAACATGCCGGCGGACCGGGTGGCACAGTTTGCGGATGCCCTTGTTTCGGCGCGGAATAACGTGCGCTATTGCAAGGAGTGTTGCACCCTGACGGATCAGGAGGTGTGCCCGATTTGTGCCAAGGAGGACAGAGACCATCGTACCATTATGGTGGTGGAAAACGCCAGAGATTTGGCGGCCTATGAAAAGACCGGGAAGTACAACGGCGTCTACCATGTGCTTCACGGTGCCATATCCCCGATGCTTGGCATCGGTCCGGCGGATTTGCGGATGAAGGAGCTGATGTTGCGTCTTCAAGGCGATGTGGAGGAGGTCATTATTGCAACGAATTCCAGTCTGGAGGGTGAGGCCACGGCCATGTACTTAAGTAAGCTCATCAAACCGGCGGGCATCAAAGTGACCCGGATTGCCAGCGGGGTACCGGTGGGCGGTGACTTGGAGTACATTGACGAGGTAACACTTCTCAGGGCTCTTGACGGACGGACGGAGCTGTAGCGATTAGGAGTGAGGGAATGACAATCAAAAATAAAAACGAAATCGGTTGGAAGAAGCATCCCCGTCCGCAACTGCGCCGGGAGTTGTTTCATATATTGGACAAGGGTTGGCGTTTAAACGGACAGGATATTTGTGTGCCGTTTCCGCCCCGGGCACCGCTTTCGGGATACGAGGGAGACATCGGAACAAGGCTTTGTTATGAGGTCTCTTTTGTTTTACCGGAAAACTTTACAAAGGAACGGGTGCTGCTTCATTTCGGTGCGGTGGACCAGGTGGCGGAAGTGTATGTAAACGGCCGTTGTGTGGGGACTCATGAGGGCGGCTATTTACCGTTTACCTATGATATTACAGAGGTTGTTTTCCGTACCGGAGAAAACAGATTGGAAGTAAAGGTGACGGATGAATTGTCAAGGGTCTATCCTTATGGTAAACAAAGTCATACGCCGGGGGGCATGTGGTATACATCGGTGTCCGGTATCTGGCAGACGGTGTGGTTAGAGAATGTACCGGAGCGGTATGTGAAGGAACTTCGACTGACGCCGGATTTGGAGGGGGTTCGGATAGAACTTACGGAAGAGAGCAGTGTGGCAAGCGTGATTGCCCACAGGAAACGGCAGGAAGGGGTTCCGGATACTGCGGATGGTTTTACCGTTGTTATTGATTTAGGCAACGGCGACACTTTAACAGAGACTTTTTCCGGTACGGAAGGCTATGCGTGTTTGGCGGGATGTTGCAGCGATTCGGGAAGCTCGATTGTTCCGAAGCATTGGACGCCGGATACCCCTAATTTGTACTACGCAAAAATCATACGGGGTCAGGATGAAATCGAGACCTATTTTGCGTTGCGGATACCGGGACGGAAGGAGATAGACGGAAAGCTTCGTCTGACCATAAACGGCAAGTCGGTATTTTTGCACGGACTTCTGGACCAAGGATATTTTCCGGAGGGGATATATCTGCCGTGTTGCGAAGAAGAGTACGAAAAGGACATTCTCCGTATGAAGGAGCTTGGTTTTAATATGCTCCGGAAGCACTGCAAGGTGGAGCCGGAGTGGTTTTACTATTATTGTGATTTACACGGAATGCTTGTGCTACAGGATATTGTGAACAGCGGTGGGTATTCCTTTGTGCGGGATACGGCGTTACCGACGGTAGGATTTCAGAAGCGCAGAGAGAGCGGTCGGGCGAAAACAGAGGAAGAAAGAAAACGTAGGGCATTTTTTGAGCAACACATGAAGGATACGATTCATCACCTGTATAATCATCCGTGTGTTGTGGGCTATACGATTTTTAACGAGGGCTGGGGTCAGTTTGAGGCGGACCGGATGTATGAAGTTGCTAAGCGTACCGATCGGTCGCGGTGGTTTGATACCACCTCCGGCTGGTTCGCAAAGAAAAAAAGCGACTTTGACAGTCGCCATGTGTATTTTCGGACGATGAAGTTAAAGGGAAAAGAAAAACCGATGTTTCTGTCGGAATGCGGCGGATTTTCCTATCAGGTGAAGGAGCACTGTTATTCCCCGGACAAAAGTTACGGTTACGGTACCTGTCGTTCTGTGGAAGAACTGACCGACCGGATTGCCGACATGTACCGGAAAATGGTGCTGCCGGCGATTCCGCTGGGCCTGTGCGGGTGTGTGTATACCCAGGTCAGTGATGT
>JAZUBD010000452.1:0-6248 GCA_045638305.1 Lachnospiraceae bacterium | reverse complement strand
GCTTTCGGAGATTCCCTATGCAAGAGTGACCGGTTCGGTGAAAGAGCGTCTTTCCGGGCATGTGAGCTTCTGCTTCCAGTTTATCGAAGGAGAGACGGTGTTGATTATGTTGGATTCCGACGGAATCTGCGGTTCCAGCGGTTCGGCCTGTACCACGGGACAGACAGAGCCGTCCCACGTACTGACGGCAATCGGACTTCCGGAAGATGTGGCCCACGGGGCACTGCGGTTTACCTTGGGACGTGATACCACGAAGGAAGATATTGATTTTACTATAGACCGGATGAAGGAAGTTATCGGTAAGATTCGTGCGATGTCTCCGTATTATGCGAAATTTGCGGCGCGGGACGGGAAAGAATAGAAAGGTTGAATTATGAAGCGAATTGTAGTTGGCTTATCCGGCGGTGTGGATTCCGCCGTGACGGCATATTTGTTAAAGGAGCAGGGATACGAGGTCATCGGTGTGACCCTTTGTATGCACGGAAATGCAGAAAAGGAAGTGGCGGATGCGGTAGAGGTGGCGGAACGTATCGGTATCAGGCATCGTGTCGTAGAGCTTCAGGAAAAGTTCAAAGAGCATATTATCCGGTATTTTACGGAGTCTTATAAAAAGGGCGAAACCCCGAATCCGTGTATCGTATGCAATCCGCTGATGAAATGGACGGCACTGCTTTCTGTGGCGGAAGAGGAAGGCGCGGAAGGGGTTGCCACCGGTCATTACGCGGGCGTGGTGCGACTTGTGAACGGCAGATATGCCATCCGTTGTGCAGTGTCTTCCGCAAAGGACCAGGCCTACGTGCTGTACGGACTTTCCCAGGAGCAGTTGGCGAAGACGTTGATGCCGCTGGCGGTTTATGAGAAGGAAGAAATTCGTGAGATTGCGGCAAAGATAGGGCTTTCCGTGGCGGACAAGGCAGACAGTATGGAGATTTGTTTTTTGCCGGAGGGAGAGGCCTATACCGATTATCTGGTGCAGAAAGAAGGCGTTGTACCGGAGCAGGGGAATTTTGTAGATGAAGTAGGAACTATTCTCGGAACCCATCAAGGAATTATTTATTATACGGTGGGACAGAGGAAAGGTCTCGGCATTGCGTTCGGAGAACCGCGCTATGTAAAGGAGCTTCGGCCGGAAACCAACGAAGTGGTGCTTTCCGGAAATGATGCCCTGCAAAGCACTGTCGTGTATGCCAGAGAATATAAAGGAATGGCGTTGGAGGAGCTTACGGACGGAGAGAGACTGCTTGCGAAGATTCGTTACAGTCACAGAGGAGCCATGTGTACGGTGCAGTTGGAAGGTGCCGGATTGCGCTTGGAATTTGACGAGCCGCAGCGTGCCGCAACACCGGGACAAGCAGTGGTGTTTTACAGAGAAGAGACGGTAGAGGATGGTACGCAGGAGCTTGTGGTAGCAGGCGGTGCGGTAATTTGCAGATAGATTGGAGGAATAGAAAATGGCAGAAGTGAAAAAGAGTATATTATTAGCTAACGGAACAGAGATGCCTACCATCGGTTACGGTACCTGGCAGGTGGAAAACAGTCCTGCCGGAGCGGATGCGGTGGCAGAGGCGATTAAAGCAGGCTACCGCCATATTGACGGTGCAGCCCGGTATGAGAATGAGGTTAGTGTAGGAGAAGGAATCCGGAAGTCCGGGATAGCACGTGAGAAGCTTTTTGTGACAAGCAAGGTGTGGTTTACTCACAGAAAGTACGAGCAGGTGCTCGCAGCTTTCGATACCACATTAAAGGACTTGGGACTGGAGTACGTGGATTTGTATTTGATTCACTGGCCTGCAGTGGCAAATAATTATGAAAATTGGGAAGAGGTAAACGCGGAAACCTGGCGGGCTATGGAGACCATTTACCGTTCGGGAAAGGTGAGGGCAATCGGGGTCAGTAATTTCCTTCCGCATCATCTGGAACCGCTTTTAAAAACTGCGGAAATCGTTCCGATGGTAAATCAGATTGAGTTCCGTCCGGGCTATCCGCAGACGGAGTGCGCAGCGTGGTGTATGGAGCATGGAATCGTGCCGGAGGCATGGCGTCCCCTTGGCGCGGGTGCGGCATTGACCGGTGATTTAATGACAGCACTTTCCGAAAAATACGGTAAGACACCGGCGCAGATATGTCTTCGCTGGGTATTGCAGCACGGACTTGCACCCCTTGTAAAGTCCGCGAATCCGGTACGTATGAGAGAAAATCTACAAATCTATGATTTTGAACTGAGTGCGGAGGACATGGCGAAAATCGATGCGCTGCCGTGGGATGACGCGAATGCGGAGAAGCCGGATGAAGTGGTGGAGAGGTAATATTTTAGGTGAAAACAGTAAACTTTGAAAATTAGAGCTCTAATGAGGAGAATAATTAATGTTTAGTAGAAATAACAGATTGTATGATTTGGAGGCAGCCCGAATCATTTACAGTCTGTTTTTTTTGTCAAACAGAATTAAACACACTTTATTCCTTGCAAAAAACCACCAATGGAATTAAATGCATTTAATTCCATTGACATTTTAAGAGGAAGGATGGTATAATGCAGTTAAAGAGGAATACTATAAAAAGTGCTTAGAATATATGAAGAGGTGGTGTATTATGGTTATAAGAGAACTGTATTTGGAAAGGATTCGTCCGTTTTACGATTCAGAGATGGTAAAGGTGATTACCGGAATTAGAAGATGCGGAAAATCCACAATAATGAGGCAGATTGTAGATGAGCTGCTTGAAAGAGAAATAACGAAGAGTCATATTATTTATATTAATTTTGAAGATTACAAGTTTCGGAAAATCAGTACGGCGGATGCGCTTTATGAGTATGTGGAAGAGCAGATACAAGATGAAGAGAAGTATTATCTGTTCATTGATGAGATACAGAATGTAGATGAGTTTGAGTTAGTGATTAATTCATTCAGAGCAACACACAATATCAGTATATTCATTACCGGATCGAACTCGAGGCTGCTGTCGGGGGAACTTGCGACGCATCTTAGCGGACGTACGCTATCTTTCAGGGTGATGCCGTTTTGTTTCAAAGAGTATTTTCTTTATCATAAGAAGAATGGTACGGAAAAAACAAAAGAAGAACTGTTAGATGATTACATGATCTGGGGTGGGTTCCCTTTGGTATGTAAAGAGGAAGATGCGACTAGTAAAGCAGTTGTGTTATCCAACATCTTTGATTCGGTTGTACTGAAGGATATTGTAATGAGAAATAAGGTGGCTTCTCCTATTGCAATGGAAAGAATATTAGAATATGTGGTGGCGAATTCTTCTACCACGATATCAGGAACCGGAATTGCAAATAAGTTATCAGAAGAGATTCAGAAAGTAACGGCTCCTACGGTATATGATTATTTACGATACTTTACAGAGGCATGCATTTGTGATAAGGTATCCAGATATGATATCCGAGGAAAGCGTGTCCTTTCGTATGAAGAAAAGACATATGTATGTGACCTTGGTTTCTTCCATATCAAGAAAAATCGTGTAAAGGATGAGTACAACTATATCGTCGAGACAATATGTTATAACGAGCTGATAGCCAGAGGATATCAGGTATATATCGGAAAAACATATAAAGGGGAAGTGGATTTTATTGCGACAAAGGGCGAAGAAAAGATATATATTCAGGCGGCATATTTGTTAAGTGATGAAAAAGTGATTGAAAGAGAGTTTGGAGCGTATGATGGGATTGAGGACAATTATCCGAAGTATGTTATCTCCATGGACCGTGTGCCGATGTCAAGAAATGGTATAATCCACATGAGATTAATCGATTTTCTGTTACAGTAGGAAAAATACTCTGTGGGACAAAGCATAGAGCGTGGTTTTGTCCCATGGAGGGGGCAGTTTCAAATTAATGCCGGATTTTCAACTCAACTGCAACATAATGTTTGAAATTTTACGGACGAGACGGTAATGTAAACTTTGAAATAGGCAAATTTGAATTAACGGAGGTTATGCTATGAACAAAGCAAAAAGAGTAGTGGCTAATATGGAGGCTGAAAACGCTTCTGCGATTTGCTCGGAAATTGGAATGATTGATGAAAATGCAACTCCTCTTAAACAAGCAAAGTACATTAACGAGATTCTAAATACCGCTGAGAATATGAATATATGTATGACTGATACTATGCGAAAATGTGGAGGATGTTGTTTGTCTGCAAGTCTTATTGATATAGCAAAAAAGCTATATGCTAAGGCTGATAACATAACAGAATTTTTGGATTTATTAAACGGAGAACATATCGGGGGAGAAAATTTACATATTTCCGATGGAAAGATTATCGGTATATACAAAGAGTGTTATTGTAATATACCGAAACAGATTAAGAAAATAAATAAAGGGTATTGCGAGTGCTCGGCTGGTTGGTATGCAAGATTATTTTCAGAAGTTTTTGAAAAGAATGTAACGGTTAAGATTATAGATACAATCGTCAACGGAGCAGAGGAATGTACCTTTGAAATTTCAGATTATGAATAGACATACCAATTCTAATTAGCACAAGCCCGTAAACTTTTAGTTTGTCGATGCTAGAAATTAGTAGAAGATTTTAGTTTTGCGGACAAGAAACATATTGCATTTTTGAAACACCTGTGATATGATGTGAAAAACACTTTGAAAGGAAACTCTATGATGAACGTAATGGCAAGCAGTTTAGAACGCAGAGAAGAAGAACGTAGGCTCTTGTAATCATTGCAACCCGCATGGTTACAAGAGGTACGTCTTGTTTCTGTGCGGTTACTGTTTTTAATCATAGAGATGCAGAACCGTAACAGATTTAGCTTTTGGCTGAGTTTGCTTACGGTTCTTTTTTCCGTGTAGGAAAAGTGAGCATGCAAGCAAACTGCGTGCGCCTGCGCACATGCAGTTGCGCAGGCATGCGAACGCGCCCACGACCGAGCGGCAGTGCCGCGAGGTTGGGGGGGGTGCGGAGCACCGCCTGCACGGGTTACTTATGAGAAGGAGGTCAATCATGAACACAGATTTTTTGAAGAACACATTTTCAAAGGTAATCAAGGATTACGACACCGCAAGACCGGGGTATCCGAAGGAATTGTATGATACGGTGATGAAGTTTGCGGAACTGGGAACAGAGGCAGAGGTATTGGAGGTGGGAGCCGGTACGGGACAGGCAACGGACCTATTTTTGTCGGGAGACTTCCGGCTTGATTTACTGGAGGTCAGTGAGGAGCAAGTGCTCTTTTTGAAGCAAAAGTACGGAAACAATCCCAAGGTGACGGTAGTAAAAGACTATTTTGAGCAGTATGAAACGGAAAAGAAGTATGACTTGATTTATTCCGCCACGGCGTTTCACTGGGTGGATAGCTGGATTGGGTACCCGAAGGCGTGGGAGATGTTAAATACGGGAGGAACTTTGGCGGTATTCTGGCATATGTCCTCGGTGACCTATTATGAGGGAGGGATTTTTGACGGACTGAACGCAATAAAGAAAAAGTATCTTCCACAGGAGTCTCTGGGATTTGATGCGGAGGGGATTTTGAAGGTAAAGGAGCGAAGAATTGCGCAGATACAGTCGGGCGGTTGTTTTGGAGAACCGGGAGTTTTTGAGTATCGGTGGACTGATACTTACGACGCGGAGCGATATGTGACGCTTCTTAACACGTATTCAGGGACGCAGGCATTGCAGGAGGAGAAAAGAGCGGAGTATTTGGAGGAGGTAAGAGCGTATATCAATGCCAATGGCGGGAAGGTGGAGTTACCGCAGCATGTGATGTTGTATTTGGTGAGGAAGTAAAGGAGTAATAAAAATGCAGACAGAGAATAAGAAACACATCAGCTATCGAGAGGCTTGCCTTGCGGACTGTTATGACCTTGCGGTATTAAAAGGGAAGGTCTGGAATACAACCTATCAAGGTATTTATCCCCAGGAGAAATTGACGGGATATGATGTAGAAAAGAATAAAGGGATATTTGAGTCAATCATAGAGAATCCGGAGATTTCGTTATATGTGGCATGCACTGATAATCAGATTGTTGGGTTTATGACCTGCGGGAAGCCGTATAAACCGTTTCGGGAGTACGGACAGGAGATAGGTCTATTGTATATTTTAAAAGAGTACCAGAGACAGGGAATCGGTAGAGAGTTCTTTCGTATCGCAAAGAAGTTGGTCACAGAACGTAGATATAAGGAGTTCTTTTTATCGGTAAACAGAAGAAACTATGAGGCACAAAGGTTTTATCTTGCAATGGATGGAGAAGTGCTTTGTGAAGATGGAGAGCAGTTGAGAAT
>JAZUBD010000451.1:0-2869 GCA_045638305.1 Lachnospiraceae bacterium | reverse complement strand
TGCATAATCACCGCACTGTCAAAAGGCTTCATGATATAGTAGCTGGCCCCCAGTGCAAACACACTCTCTGTCACACGTTCCTGTCCGATGGCGGTTACCACAATCACGTGAGGCTGTTTTACAATCTCCGTATCCTTACGAATCTGCTCCAGCACTCCGATTCCGTCAAGCTTCGGCATAATGATGTCAAGCAAAACGACATCCGGTTGCAGCTCCTTGATTTTTTTGACAGCCTCTACGCCGTCCTCCGCTCTTCCGACATGCTCCACTGCCGAATCCTTCTTTAACAGTTCCTCATAAAGTTCCAAAATGCGAACATTGTCATCTACCGTAAGAACACGAATCTTTTCCATCTTCTTTTCTTCTCTGCCTTTCTCCCAAATTTACCATTTTTTGTAAATTATTTACAAACCATATTATAACAGCATTTTTAAAATTTGCAAGCAAAAAATTGTAAATTTTTTACAGTTTTTACAGAATCTCTTTTCCTTTACAACGACAACCGCAAAAAAAATACTCATTTTGACAATTTCTTTGTAACTTTTTCCCGATATCCCATACTAACCTAATGTACAAGCAGATAAAAGAAAGGGGACCTCCTATATGAGAGACTTTATCATCACCACTGATTCCAATTCCGATTTACCGAAGGAATACATCGACAAGCTTGGCACCGTTATTATTCCGCAGTATTACTCCTTCGGAGATACTGTATACGGTGACGAACTGAATATGCCGCCGGCCGAGTTCTACGAGCGCATGAAGAGCGGCGAGCTTCCGCAGTCCCAGGCAAACAATCCGGCTGTCATTGAGGATAAATTCCGCGCAGTTTTGGACCGGGGCCTTGACATTATCCATATCGCATTCTCCTCCGCATTAAGCGGCAGCTACAACAACGTGTGTATGGTAGCGAGAGAACTGGAGGAGGACTATCCGGAAGCAAGAATCACGGTCATCGACTCCTTAAACGTATCCCTTGGCGAAACCATCCTGTTATTGCACGCTACGGACTTAAAGGCAAAGGGATGCTCCTATGATGAGATTGTAACCGATTTAGAACAATATAAACAGCACATTAATGTACAGTTTACCGTAGACGACTTGTTCCACTTACAGAGAGGTGGCCGTGTCAGCAAGACCACCGCGCTCGTAGGAAGCGCACTGAACTTAAAGCCGTTCCTTACCATCACCGACGCCGGCACCCTCATCTCCGACGGTACCGCACGCGGCAGAAAGAAATCCATGCGTACTCTGGTGGACCGTATGAAGGATACCCTGGAGGACACTCCGGATACTTCCATCCCGGTGGGCATCGTACACGGCAACTGCATCGAAGACGCCAACACCATCGCTGAGCTGATAAAGTCCGAAACCGGCTTTACCAACATTATCATCAACGACATCAGCCCGAGCATCGGCACCCATGCAGGTCCGGGTGCATTGGGATTACTCTACTACGGAAAGTTAAAGCCGGAAGCAAAGGAAGAGAAATAAGAAACCGATAATTTAAAAAATAAGAAGTGGGGCGACTTGCGTCAGCCCCACTTCGTTATTTTCTATTACTTTACCGTTACGGAAGTGATGTGCGGGTTTACCCCCTCATACCAGTACAGGAAGCCTTCCATATCTACCGTATCACCGATCTTTAAGTTCTTTACTGCTGCGTATACATCGGTTGTATTGTCGCACAGATAAGACTCAACGGTGAAGGTGTAGGTGGTTCCGTTTAAGGATACGTTAAAGTACAGGTCGTTACCGTCCTGACCGGAACCGTCCCAGTTGTAAAGGAATGCTACATCGTTACCGTCCGCATCCTGACCTGCTGCTTCTACGGTCATTCCCTTAAAAGCTACGAACTCATTCTGATGCTTGATCAACTCATCGGTACCGAGTAAGGAGGTTACATCCTTTACCGGAGCGATATAGGTATCGCCGCCTTCAACAAACTCAAAGGTGGCATCCATTACTTCGATTTCGCCGGACCACTCGCCCTTATAACCGGTTACCTTAATCTTGGTACCCGGAACCAGCTTCTCGAAATCTTCTGCGGAACATGCCATGTTGTACAGGAAATATGCGCCGTCCTTATCCTGGGAGTAAACGGTAGCCTTATCTTCCCACCAGGACTGCTTTGCCTGTACGTAGGTCTCGATTACCACTTCGGAATCCATTGCTGCTGCCATGTACTCTGCATAAGTCATAACGCCCTCGGATTTCACATCTGCATCGGTAGTTGCATTGTCGTCGTTGTTTGCGTTGTTGTCGTTATTCTCGGCCGGTGCTGTCGTTGCGGTCGGTTCCGGAGTTACCTTGGTCTCCTCGTTATCCTTCTTACCGCAACCGATACAAGCAACCGCAAGTAACGTACATGCTGCCAAAACTAATATCTTTCTCATTTTCATTCTCCTTTTCGTGCAAAGTTAGATAAACAACATAGATTATACACATTTTTTTCTATAAGTCAATGTCTGTCTTTTGATTTTCTCTTCTTTTTCAGCCAGGACAAACCTACATAAAGCCCCATACCGGCCCAGGCCACCGCTAAAGCCGTAAGCAACGCCACCGCCGTCCCGGGCAATGCACCAAACTCCTGTTTTCCGGTTTCGGTATCGTTTCCCTGATCCAACCGATACAGAGAAATCATATCCGCAAACAGGTCCTCTATGAAAGCCTCGTTTACCTCCTTTTTTCTGCGGATAGCCTTTGTCACCTCTTCAATCATCTGACCTGCAGCATTTCGAAGGGACGTAGAACCGTTAAACACCGGCGTTACAAAGGTATTCGCAACATTCTCAAGCAACAGCTCGGAAGCTTGAATCTTAATGTCATAATACAGTTCATTGTCCTCTCCGCCCCGTGACAGATAGTC
>JAZUBD010000450.1:0-3508 GCA_045638305.1 Lachnospiraceae bacterium | reverse complement strand
CCGGTATCTCCGGATGAACTATAAGAGTGAAAATAAAAAGGCTGTTACAGATAAGAATTCGTTGTATCTGTAACAGCTTTTATTCATGTGATGGAAAGAGACGGAATCAAGTGTCCTGGTCGAATTCCGTATTTTCCGGATCGGGCTGTGGAGTAGGTGTAGGAACCGGTTCCGGGACCGATGTCGGCGCCGGCTGCGGAAGTGCAGGGGTGGTTTCTACAATATGGAAAATACATTGTTTGGACAATCCGCTTGAGGTACGAACGGTGACGGAAGCGGTGCCCGGTGCCAAGGCAGTCACAGAACTGTCTTCTGCAATGTAGAGAAGCGTTTCGTCACTGATTTCATAGGAAAGATAGTCCGTGGATGTAAACGGTAGTACCAGTGGAAGCAACCGGGTAGTTGCACCTACCGGGACCGTGCACTCCAGGAGATTTAAAAACAGAGACTCTGCAGGAATTCTCTTGACCTCCAGTGTGTAAGTGGATTTATTACTTCTGTAGTCCGTAGCATAAATGGTATAGGTGGCTTCTGCCGGGGCAAAGAAGGTATAGGAGGTTTCCGAGTGCAGGTTTTCACCTGCGGCCAAAAAGGCACTTTCCGGATGAACTCCCTCTAAGTAGCGGACACGTTTGATGCCGCTTTCGCTGTCATTGACGGAGACCGTTACCGTAAAGGAACCATCCGCGTTTTCTTCGTAGGAGGCAGACAGCTCCGGAGGTGTGGTATCGTCCTGTACGGAATAGACATATACGGTTTCGTTACCGGCATAGTCACTGCAATAAAAGGTATAGGTACCGGATTTATTTAAGGAAAGGATGCCGTCTGTTACGGAAAGCCCCATGGTGCCGTTGCCGAAATAGGAGATATCCAAAGCACCGGTAGCGTAGCGCAGGGTGCGAATTCCGCTGCCGCCTAAATCCTCCGCATCAACCGTAACAAGCAGAGTGGTTTCACGGTATTGGGTAGAGGCGGTCAGAGTCGGAGCAACGGTATCGTTTGCCAGGGAATCCAGTGCGCTTACCACGAGGTATGCATCCGGAATGCCGGGGTAACGGATATAACCGGTCAGAGACTCCATCGGCTTTAAGGTCTGCAGGAGAATTTCCTTGATGTTTTGCGGATACGGAGCTTCTCCGTAGGCGTAGAGCAAAGCAGATACGCCGGAAACCATCGGGGCGGCCATGGAAGTACCGGAAAGGTAATGATATTCTCCGTTTACGGTAGTACTGAGAATGTCTTGTCCCGGAGCCGCAATATCAACCGTGGAGACACCGTAGTTGGAATCGGAAGCCAGAGTACCGGTCTGGGTAATATTGGCCACCGAAATCATATTATCTAAGGTATAAGAAGCAGGATACAACGGAGAGGAATTATTGTTGCTTCCGGAGTTGCCTGCCGCCACCACAAACAGCATGTCGGATTCCTTCATAACGGTCTCCAGGGCTTCGCTGTAAAGGGTGGTTCCCCAGCTCAGATTACAAATGTCGGCATTTGCGGTCTGGGCATATTTGATTGCTTTAATGGCATCGGAGACGGAGCCGGTATTGCGCTCGCCGCCGTGAATCTTTAACGGAAGAATCCGGACATCGATGCCGGAGGCAACGCCGAAGACACCTTCGGAGGCTGCAATGATACCGGCACAGTGAGTGCCGTGATTATCGTTGTCTGCCGGGTCCGCACCGGTCAGTCCGCTGTCCGCTGCCGGATAATGGCATACGGAGGAATCGTTGTTGTAGAAGTCCCATCCGTTTGTATCGTCGATATAGCCGTTGCCGTCATCGTCGATTCCGTTGTCCGGAAGTTCTGCCGGGTTGGTCCAAATATGGTTCACCAAAGCCGGGTGGGCGATATCTACGCCGGTGTCGATAATAGCAACGGTAACCGGACGACGTGCCGGCAGGCCGTCCAATACGGTATAAGCTTCCGGAAGATTCATATCGATATCCGCAGCTGCGGTACGATGAACCGGAAGGTCATTGATATAGTAGATATATTCGCCGGTGTTGTGAAGTCCCCATAAACCGTCAAAATAGGTAGCGTCACCCATGGAGTAACAAAGGGTAACGGAGGAATTCCGTTCCGCCACACGGACGGAGGTATCGGCGTTTAAAAGCTCCAACTGATGGGTAAGGGAATCCGGAGTATCGCTCCGGCAGATACTGAAGTCGTCCAGATGGTCCGTTAAGGTCAAATCCGGACAAACAGAGGATAGGCGGCGTGCCGCTTCCTCGGAAGAAATGTGGTCTTCCCACAAAATGATAAGTTCGCAGTCAGCAGAAAAAACACTGTCTCTTTGCGGTGCTCCGGAAAGTAACGGAAGCAACAACAGAAGAAACAGTGCCGGGATCAGTTTATGTAAATGATGTTTCAAACACTTAAGCATAACCGGCCTCTTTCTATACTACTACTGATTGCAGTACATAGACTATCGTGAGAAAGTGGCAGTTCTGTGGCAAAATGATTACAGATTGCTTAAAAGGGTTAGCAATAATTGTTAAAAAGCATACCGCTGTAAATCGAAGTGGTATACGGGCTGGTGCGTTCGCTGACAGGTGCACTCGGGTCCGGATAAGCTACCAGCTTCTTGTCGACATACCGCATCGGATTCAGAATGATGGATTCCAACCGGGTGTCAAGCGCCTTTAAGAAGGAAGAATCCGAACGGAGCACAAGCTCCGCATCACCGGAAACCGCGGCCTGATTCACCTTCTCCGGGTCCAGGGTAAGATACCCTTCCTCGTCGGCGGTAATGCCGATGGAACTTAAGGCGGAGTAGTGGGATGCTACCAAATGGGAAAGTCCCCGCAGCAAATAGGCAGAACTCTTATTTTCCTGAACGGTATTTCTGCCGGCCTGGATAAGGCGGTTATAGGAAACGGTAAATTCCTCCAAAGCATCGTAAACCGCTGCACGGTCCGGAATCGGATGAACCGTTACCGGAGTATCGGTGGTGTCACGGAAGGTAAGTAACAGTGTATCTTCGTAGGTAACCGTATTTTCCGGAGCTTCATAAGCAACGCCGTTGATGTGATAGCGGGCGTTTTGTGCCGGGGAAGCCTCCCGGTCCAGTCCGAACACTTCTACCAGGCCTGCATCGGCAGCCTCCGGCATGCCGGTGTCCGTTAAGGTAAAGGAACTCTTGCCGTAGATACCGGTCTGGCGGGCGGTCAGCTCCATACGGCTGACGCCGGATTCCTTATGATAGCCTACCTCGGCCCGGAGACCGATTCCGGTTTTGTTGATGAAATCGGATAATTTGCTTTGTAAATCGAAAGCGGAAGAGTCCGCTGCTACGTTAAAACGGAAGGAATACTGCTCCTGTTCGAAGGAAACGGTAAAACTGTAGCTGCCCTCCGGTAACGGGGACTTATCCGACGGTAAAAGGTGTCCTACATTCTTTTGCCCGGAAGCGAGATTTGAAACCTCTATATCATACCGGGTATGTTCCGGAAACTCGGACAGCTCCATGCGGTGAAGCAAAGAAGCCTGTACCGTATCCGGGGAC
>JAZUBD010000449.1:0-4097 GCA_045638305.1 Lachnospiraceae bacterium | reverse complement strand
CCTCCGACTTAACTGGGAAGACTATTTAGAGATGACCGAAATGACGGAAGAAGAACTGCTTACTTTGTATAAGGGAGAACGCAGAAGTCGGGAAGAGATATTTATTCTGGCTTATGCCGTGGCAAAGGAAGAAGGTCTTATCGTAACAGAAGAGGATTTTGATTACATTGTATCGGATATGTCCGAAGAGTTCGGAATCACAGAAGAAGAATTCCTTCGTGTCAACGATAAAGAAGTATTGGATGAGATTTTTCTGGTGGAAATGGGACTTAACTTCATGATTGAACATGCGGATATCAGATAAAAGAGTTGGAGCATAATTTTTTGGTAATAGTATGATATAAAAACAAAAGTTTAGAATAACAGAAAGGAAGTAAACACTATGAAAATCGGTATTATCGGAGCTGGCAACATGGGTTACCCGATGTTAAAGGGAGCTGTAAAGGTAGCAGGAGGAGAGAATGTACTCTTTACCTGTATGAGTGAGTCCGACAAGGAGAGAGGCAAAGCAGCAGGGGCAGTCTATTGTGACACCAATGCAGAGCTGGCTACTCAGGCGGATATGGTTGTGATTGTGCTTAAGCCGTATGTATACGACACGGTGCTTCCGGAGCTTATGGGTAAGGTAAAGGAGGGCGCTATTGTTGTGACGGTAGCTGCCGGTATTACAATTTCTTACGTGAAAGAGGCTTTGGGCGGGCAAGTTAAGATGGTGCGTGTGATGCCGAATACCCCGGCTATGGTAGGAGAAGGCATGTCTGCAGTGACCTTTGATGAGGATTCTGACTTTACCGCTGAGGAAAAGAAGATTGTGGGTGAGTTTTTTGATTCCTTCGGTAAGTACGTGGTGATTCCGGAAAGCTTACAGGATGCGGCGATTCCGGCTTCCGGCAGTTCCTCTGCCTTTGTGTACGTATTTATCGAAGCTATGGCGGATGCTGCGGTTTGCTGTGGTATTCCGAGAGATACTGCCTATAAGATGACAGCACAGACAGTTCTCGGTGCGGCTAAAATGGTACTTGAGACCGGCGAACACCCGGGGAAGCTTAAGGATAACGTATGTACTCCGGGCGGAACCACCATTGCAGGCATCCGTGCTTTGGAAGAAAACGGATTCCGCAGTGCAGTAATGGAGGCCTGCATCGCTACCTTTGATAAAGTAAAGTCAATGCAGAAATAAACTACAGCAAACAGAACGGTTGCGGGGATCTTAAAGATACGAACCGCACCATATAAAAGGAGTATCAATGGAGAAAATCAAGCGTATTGACCGTTCGCTGGTCTATAAAGGAGCCTGGATTTCCATGTACACCGACTCCATGGCCTTTGCTAACGGAAACTTTGCCGATTGGGATTTCATACATCATAACGGCGCGGCAGCCATGGTGGCAGAGGATGCGGACGGAAAGATTATTATGATCCGCCAGTGGCGTCCCGGTGCAGAAGGAGAGATTTTAGAACTTCCTGCAGGCGGTATCAATAAAGACGAAGAACCGATGGCAGCAGCCATCCGAGAACTTCGAGAGGAGACCGGAGCTTTGTGTGAGGCTGCTGAGCCTCTTCTCATGATTCAACCGTCTCCGGCATACAACGATGAAAAGGTTCATATGTTTTACTGTAGGGTGACGGGATATGCGGAGTTGGAATTGGACGATAACGAATATGTGACTATTGAGCGGTATTCCACGGAAGAACTGATTGAAATGATTATGCTTGGAGAGATTTCCGATTCCAAGACCGTAGCGGGTTTATTTACCTACAAAGAGCTTAAAACAAAGCAGATGCGAGAATAGATTCGAAAGGAGGGCATGTATGGAGGCTTATATACAGGCATTTTGTAATTATAGAAAAGAGAAAAAGCAGGTTTCCGAAAACACCATGCTTGCCTATCGTTCGGATTTGCAACGAATGGTAACTTATTTGCGCGGAAACGGCGTTGCTACTGTGGAGCAGGTAACGGAAACTCAGTTGAATTCCTTTATTCTTTCCGCAGAACGGGAGGGACTCAAAGCTTCCTCTATTGTGCGACTCATTTCCAGCATCCATAGTTTTTTTGACTATTTAACAAAAAAGGGAATCATAAAAGAGGATCCGGCAGAGCGTATCAAAGCACCGAAGGCGGACCCGGCACAGCAGGAAATTATTTCGATAAACGAACTGGAACAGCTGCTTGCGGCACCGGAAATCGACACCCCCAAGGGGTTAAGAGACCGGGCGATGTTAGAGGTGCTGTATGCTACAGGGATTCATCTGAATTCTCTTCTTACCTTAAAACTTTCTCAAGTCCAATTAAAATACAAGGTACTCCTTGTCAGTGAGGGCGACCGAAACCGGGTACTCCCGTTGGGACAGCCGGCTTGTGATGCGCTGGATGCCTATTTGACGCATGGAAGAGATGTCCTGCAGAAAGAGGGTTCGGACCCGGAGCTGCTGTTTTACAACAAATCCGGAGAAGAAATGACGAGACAAGGCTTCTTTAAGCGAATTACCGAATACACAAAAAAAGCAGGACTTCCGAACATTACACCACGTATCCTGCGAAATTCCATGATAAACCATTTAATGAGCAACGGTGCCTCCTATGCGGGAGTTCATCAGCTTCTCGGAACCAAGCGATTGTCTGCCGCCATGAATTTTGAGCACAGGACGCAGGCAATCCCCGATATGTACAAAAAAGCCCATCCCAGAGCTTAGGGAGGGGCTTTCATAATTTCAAAACATTATACTCGTTCAGCGATACGGTAGAGCAGTTCCTCGGTGTCATTCCAACCCAGACACGGATCGGTAATGGACTTTCCGTAAATGTGCTCGCCGATTTTCTGACAACCTTCTTCGATATAGCTTTCTACCATAACACCCTTTACAAACTTTGCAACCTCCGGATTTACCTTGCGGCTATGCAGAATTTCGGATACGATACGCGGCTGCTCCGCAAACTTTTTATTGGAATTGTTGTGGTTTGCATCCACGATAACTGCCGGATTCTTTAAGTGCGGACGCTCCGCATACATGGACAGGAGACGAACCAAATCCTCATAATGATAGTTGGTAATGCTCTGACCGTGGGAATTTACCGCACCGCGTAAGATACAATGTGCATACGGATTGCCGGTGGTCTGTACCTCCCATTGACGGAACAGGAAGGAGTGGGAGTGCTGTGCAGCGGTTACGGAATTTAACATAACGGAAAAATCTCCGCTGGTCGGGTTCTTCATACCGGCCGGAATATCCATACCGCTGACTGCAAGACGATGCTGCTGATCCTCTACGGAACGTGCGCCTACCGCAACATAGGAGAGAATATCATCCAGATACGGCCAGTTTTCCGGGTAGAGCATCTCATCCGCAGCAGTCAGACGGGTCTCCTCCAACGCATGCAAATGCATCTTACGAACCGCAATCAGACCTTCCTGCATATTCGGAGCCTGCTCCGGATTCGGCTGATGAGCAATTCCCTTATAGCCTTCGCCTGTGGTACGCGGCTTGTTGGTATAAATACGCGGTATAATAAACAGTTTGTCCGCTACCTTTTCCTGAACCTTGGCAAGGCGATGAATGTAATCCAATACCGCAGTTTCATTATCTGCGGAACACGGTCCGATAATTACCATAAACTTATCGGAAGCGCCGGTCATTATTTGCTTCATTTCTTCATCACGGGCTGCTTTTACCGCAGTAGCTTCCGCCGACAGCGGATACAAATCCTTTAATACTTCCGGAGAAATTACTTCTCTGATTTTTGTGAAACTCATAGCAGGTCCTTTCCTGACAAAATGCATAGCGGTATGTTATGTGTTTTATCATAAAAACGTTTATTTCAATATACGAAGGACATTATAAAACTTGTAGAAAGCTGTGTCAATAGGCGTATTGCGGAATATTTTCGGATATGGTAAACTAATACTGTATCATTAATGCGGATTATAACAAATATATTATTTGTGTTGTTTCGGTACGAAAATAGAAGGTAAAAGGAGTGGCAAAACGATGCGCATGTATGATTTGATTATAAAAAAGAAACAGGGCAACGCTTTGACGGATGCAGAGATTCGCTTTTTGGTAAACGGATACACGAAGGGAAGTCGGAGGCCAAGCGG
>JAZUBD010000448.1:0-4546 GCA_045638305.1 Lachnospiraceae bacterium | reverse complement strand
ATGACGAAGCGGGGCTGACCTTATACGGTGTTTCCGCTTACCGCTCCTACGCAAGACAATATACAATTTACGCTACGAATCTGGCCACCCGCGGCATTGCCCATACTAACCGCTATTCCGCGGCTCCGGGCAGAAGCGAGCACCAGACCGGACTTGCCATTGATATCTCCTGTGCCTCGGAAGGATATGGTCTTGAGACCACCTTTGCAGACACCCCGGAGGGCATCTGGGTAGCACAAAATGCCCATCGGTTCGGCTTTATCCTCCGTTATCCGAAGGACAAAGAAGCGATCACCGGTTACAATTACGAGCCTTGGCACATCCGTTACGTCGGCAAAGAACTGGCCGGATATCTGTACGAAACCGGTCTCACCCTGGATGAATATTACGATGTTCCTTCCACGTTATCCGCAGAATATCTGGAAACCACACCGTTTATTGATACCACTGCCGAAAGTTATCTTTCCATTGAGCGGCAATATAAATAAATATCCAACTGTATAAAGGAGGTTTCCCATGAGAACCATTTTGGCTATTTTGGTTATCGCACTGTTTTTTATTTTGTTTTTCCCGGTTTGCCTGCTGCTACTCTTGCTCCGCAAATTCAATCGCAGACTGGCCAGCCGCATTTCCCAGTTTCTTGTACGAAATGCCTTTAAGGCTTCCATGTGGCCGGGCGGTATGAAGTATAAAATCCTTGGCACGGAAAACGTTCCGAAGGACACTCCGGTTTTATATGCCGCAAATCACCGGGGTATTCTGGACGCGGCTCTCGGTTATATCGCCGTACCGAACCTGACCGGCTTCGTTGCCAAAAAAGAAATCCGCAAGGTTCCGTTTTTAAATCTTTGGATGTACAACGTGAACTGTCTGTTTTTGGACCGTTCCGATATTAAGGCAGGACTCAAGGTCATTTTGACCTGTATCGATTACATAAAAGAAGGCTACTCCATTTTCATCGCTCCGGAAGGCACCCGCAGCCACGAAAAAGACCCGTTACCGTTTAAGGACGGCAGCTTAAAGCCGGCCCAGAAGACCGGATGTCCGATCATTCCGGTGGCCATTACCGGTACCGATGACCTTTTTGAGAACCACAAGCCGTGGCTCCGTAAGACAAAGGTTATTTTAGAATTCGGTAAGCCGATTTACTTAAACGAGCTGGACCCGGAGATTCAGAAGCATCCGGGAGCTTATGTAAGAGAAAAAGTCATCGAGATGTTGAACGGTCACGACGCCCTTCTTCACTAGAACAGGGCTTTCACAAACAACATTCCGGGAAGAACGAAAAAGTTTTTCTTGCATAAACTTGTCACCCGTGGTAAGATAATCCGTGGGTAAAAATAAAGAGGAGGGCACAACATGAATCCATTAACAATCGTTGCAATCGTACTCGGCGCGATTCTCGTCGCTTTAATTATTCTTTCCTTTGTCGGCAAGAAGCTTCAGAAGAAGTCCGATGCCGCACAGGCAAACATCACCGCAGGTGCACAGTATTATTCCATTATGGTCATCGACAAAAAACGTATGAAGCTGTCGGAGGCAGGATTTCCGCAGATTATCGTAGACCAGACTCCGAAGTGGCTCAGAGGCCGTAAGGTGCCGGTAGTCAAGGCAAAAATCGGTCCGAAGATTGCCAGCCTCATGTGTGATGAGAAGGTATTCGACAAGGTTCCGGTAAAGAAGGAAGTAAAGGCGTTCATGAACGGTATTTATATCGTTGACGTAAAGGGACTTCGTTCCGGTCTTGATACACAGCAGGAAAAGAAGGGCTTCTTCAAGAGACTCCGCGACAGAGCACAGAGCATTGCAGAAGAGTCCAAGAAGCCGGCGAAGGCAACTCCGGGCGGAATCGACCCGAAGAAGGACAAGAAAAAGAAGTAAACACTTTATTCTTCCATAAAAGAAAGGCAGACGCCCCACATGGCATCTGCCTTTTACTTTTCTGTAATATCCGGGCCGGCGCTTACGCCCCCTGCTCACAAGACTGCACCTTTAACACCAGGGTACACTCTCCGGTCTTTTCACCGTTAATCTCCAGCCCGTATTTTAAGGTGGCGCGTAAAAACTCCTCCTCCTCATAAAGCTCCAGAGACCGGGTATTCACCCCTACCAGAAGACTTCCGTAAGGAGTCTCGTAATTGGTCAGGTATTCCTCTCCCGGTAAAAACAAGAGACGGGTATTTAACGCATCTCTCTTCTGCAATTCCAGCTCCTTTTCGGACACCTTGATGCGGCATTTGGTCGCCTTGCCGCTCTCCTCCGTTTCCTCATATAACAAATAGTGCTTGTCACCTTTTTTGTAATGCTGGCCGAAGTTGATTACCTCAATCGGAGCATCCTCTTCTTCCGCCGCATATTGCAATCCCGTCAGGGAAATAATTACATTCTTTGTCACAAAAACTACCTCCTACAAATCAAATCCCCATTTTCTTTCTGAACTCTTTGGAATAAGAGCGGGACACCCGGACGGATGTCTGAGAGGAAAAAAATGCAAGACAGGACCTGTCTTCCTCCGGCTTTACCCCGGCCACCCTTTCGGTATTCAGTACCACCGACTTGGACACCCTCATAAATCCCCGGTCCGCGAACAGTTCCTCCAATTCGAACAACTTCTGTTCTATCTCATATTGTCCGTTTTTCGTCACGGCATATACATGCTTCTCCATTGCTTCAAAATAATAAATCTGGTCTACGCCCAGCTTGTGCATCACATCGTTCTTCTTGCCGAATACGTTATCCGAGGATTTCGTTTCCGGAACATCCTCACCGGCCGGCAAAGGCGCCGCAACCGCTTTTCCCGCTCCGAACATCACTCTGCAGCCGAGGGCAAGACAACGGCAGAAGCGTTTCATATATTTGTTGTGAACCATTGCATCCGCATAACCGGAAATCAAATAGCCGTAATGCACTCCCGCATATACAATCGGCAGCACGTGGTAATTGCGTACCTCCTCCGGTAGTGTAACCCGCTGCGGGAACAAACGATGTGTCCCCACCGGTTCTCCATCACCGGTTACAATACTGTTACTCAAATAGTGACATACCAGTTCTCCGTCGGCATCGAACAAATTCAACCCGTTCACATCACTGTCCGGTATCAGATACTCCTTATCCTTCATAATCGCCTTCATATCGTTTACGAACCGGGCCTCTACACAAGCCTCCTCTAACTTACTGTTCCGGAAATACATATTTTGTAATTCGTCCTTCTCCGACTCTGCCAGACGATACCGAAGATTCGACGGACTTTGGCTGCCGCATCCGCAGCTTTTTCCGGTAATAATGGAATAAGACAGCGCCTTCTTTAAGGGCAGCTTCTCTCCGGTAATCCGCTCATGTAATCGGTTCATAGCCTCCGCACCGCATCCTGTCGTATCCACCGGAAATGTGGTGATGGAAATCAAATTATTAAAGGCCATGGGATATGCACCGTAGCCGCATACACGAATATCCTCCGGCACACGAATCCCCTGATTAAACAACGCCTTAATCAATGCAAACGCCACAATATCCGTAACGCACACAACCGCCTCCGGCATGGCTATATTTTCACAGGCAATATCCTTCGCCAGTTTTTCCGCACAGTCCGTCCAATATCCGCCGTACAATGTCATACATTCCTCCGGATTCAGGCCATGCTTCGCAATGGACTTCTCAAACCCGTCCACACGGTGATTATTATTATTCCGAATACCTCCGAGACAATAGATTCTGGTACAGCCATGTACCACAATCAAATGATCCGTAAGGGCTTCAATGTCCTTCTCGCCGTCCAGCGCAAAACAATCCTCCGAAACATCCGAACTGCCGACACTTACCACCGGCACCTTACAATTGTCTCTTAACAATGTCTCCACACTCCGTGCCACATGCTTATGTGCCGAAAAAGACTGCTCCATAAACACAACACCGTCATAGTCATCAAAATCAATATAGGAATAAATACATTCCTCTCTGTTTGTATCCACCATACCAAAGGATAACATGGAAAACACCGTCGTCCGGTATCCCAGTTCATTGGCCCGTTTCTCTGCTCCGGTAACAAAACCGTCGCTAGAGTCTCCTCTCATCTCTCCGTTAATAATACAGATGTTTTTCTTTTGCATCAACCATCATCTCCTACAGTGTTGTAACTGTTGCGCTTTCTATAGTTTAGCTTACTCTAACCTTGCCCGTTTGTCAATAATAAGCTGTTCATTTTTTTACCTAAGTTGCCACTCCATATCATTTCATCCTCTCATGGCAACTTGACGTCGTTTTTTGGCAACTTATTCTCATATACGACCTGTTATCCACATTTTCAACCTCTTATCCACAACCTATTGCATCTTTTTCCCGTAAATGATATAGTTTGGATTGTGAAAGGCAAAGTCTTTCGCTGTAACTCTCGCAAAATAGTAATTGCTCTTGCAAAAAACCCAAGAAAAAAGTGGCTGCCCGGCCACTTTTTTACTTTCCTAATTTTCTCTCATTTTTTTTGCATTTTTATATTGCATCCGAGTGAATTAGAGAGTATAATTAGAATGCTAATTCATATAGAAGGAGA
>JAZUBD010000447.1:0-4405 GCA_045638305.1 Lachnospiraceae bacterium | reverse complement strand
GCCATGCGCGCTTCTCTTCTCTGGTAAACACTTCCGGCTTCTCCTTAAAGATACGCTCCCAAGCGCCGTCAGCAAGTACATCCATATAATCCTCGCCGATGTAATTGTCGATCGCGTTATCACGGTCTGCTCTACCGATGGAATCAAGGAACGGAAGGTTCAATACCTTCGGGTTCTGGCGAAGATACCAGTTATCAGCCTTTGTACCCGCAAGTCTGGTACAATGAATTCTGGACTGCTGTCCCGCACCGATACCGATTGCCTGACCGCCCTTTACGTAGCACACAGAGTTAGACTGGGTGTACTTTAAGGTGATAAGGGAAATGATAAGGTCAATACGTGCGGACTCCGGTAACTCCTTATTTGCGGTTACGAAGTTGGAAAGAAGCTCATCATCTACCTTTAACTCGTTTCTGCCCTGCTCAAAGGTGATGCCGTATACTTCCTTACGCTCTAACGGCTTCGGAACATAGTTCGGATCAATCTGGATTACGTTGTATCCGCCCTTCTTCTTTTCCTTTAAGATGGCAAGTGCTTCCGGAGTATAGCCCGGAGCGATAACACCGTCGGAAACCTCACGCTTAATGATACGTGCGGTACACTCGTCACAAACATCGGAAAGAGAAATGAAATCACCGAAGGAAGACATACGGTCTGCACCTCTTGCTCTTGCGTAAGCGCTTGCAAGCGGAGTAAGCTCTCCCATATCATCTACCCAATAAATCTTTCTCTCTACCTCGGTCAGCGGAAGACCTACCGCTGCACCTGCCGGGGAAACGTGCTTAAAGGAAGTTGCTGCCGGAAGACCGGTTGCCTTCTTTAACTCGTTTACCAACTGCCAGCCGTTAAATGCATCTAAGAAATTGATATAGCCCGGTCTGCCGTTTAATACGGTAATCGGGAGTTCTTCACCGTTTTCCATGTAAATTCTGGACGGTTTCTGGTTCGGGTTACATCCGTACTTTAATTCGAATTCGTTCATGTCGTGCCTCCTATGTTTTGTTCATCCGCTCGGGTTGCGTCTCTTACTTATTCTTGTTTACGATTCTGGTCTCGGTAGTGCCGGTTACGATATCAATGTAACGAACAAACAGGGAAACCTTATTCTCCTCATTTAAATTCGTCCACAAAAGCTCGGTGTAAGCATCGATATCATCTACGGTATCCACAAGCTTCGGCTCGCCTTCAAAGCTCGGAAGCGGATTACCGTCACCCATGTAGGTGTGGATAAAATGTCCCTCGCCTGCCTTCGGGTCGTTATATGCAAAGGTATAGCGATGACAGCTGCTCGGATCACCGTTATTGCTCTTTAAGATGGACATCGCATAGTTGTATGCACCTGCCCCTGTATGCATAATACCGGAAATACGAGGAGTGTAGTTCGGTGCATCCGGCTCGAACTCTCTGGTACGCAGTGCCTGCTCAAAGGTCTGCTGCTTATCCATTAACTCATAGATGGTATCCGTCTGATCACCGTTGGTTACGATGGTCTTGTTGCCCAGAACACGTACCGGTGCATAAATGATTAAGCTCGGATCGCTTAACTTGCTCGGATCAAACGCTTCCGTACGGATTCCTTCGCCCTCGGTAACAAATACACGATTTCTGCTGTTCTCACTTCTACCCATAATAAAATAAGCGGTCACTGCATACTTGCCGTTCGGGGACTTACCGATGATAATACCTCTTCCCGGATAAGAATTGCTGCTCAGTTCCTTTTGAATGGATCTCATTTCCATACTGCTACCTCTTTCCTCGCCTTCTCGGCGTTCTATTGTAAAAAACCATTTTTATCATACCATTTCTTTTTCGTTTCGGCAATGTCCCTTTTGGAATTTTTACAGAAAAAGTGCATGAAAAAAACTTGTGTAGCTTATTAGTATTCCTAATAAATCACACAAGTCTTTAATGAATCCTATTCTTCTATTCTATTTTACTCAGTTGCGTCCGTCCGATTTCTTCGATTATGAACCCCTTGTAAAATAATCTGCCGGCAACGCTTCGCGTCCTCCGCATCCATCTGCGGAACCCCTTCTAACCGATACGGGATACCGAGTTTCTTATACTTGGAAAGCCCCATAGTATGGTACGGCAATACCTCTACTGCCCTCACGCACCCAAAGCCTCCGATATATTCTCCCAAACGAAGAAGCTCATCCGCCTCATCCGTATAACCCGGAACCGCCACCCGGCGAATCCAGACCGGAATCTTCTTTTCCTCTAAGTACTCCAAAAAAGCAAAGGTGGCATCATTGGAATGACCGGTAAGTTTACGATGTTCCTCGTTATCTGTATGCTTCACATCCAAGAGTACCAAATCCGTAACCGCAGACAATTCCTCGTATTCCTTTAATAAAGCTTCGGAAAACATCACTCCGGACGTGTCCAGACAAGTAGAGATCCCTTCTTTTTTCGCCTTGCGAAACAGATCCGTCACAAACTCCACCTGACACAGAGGTTCTCCGCCGGAAACCGTAATTCCGCCGTTTTTGTAATAGGACCGATTTCGAAGGAATCTCTCAATCAGTTCCTCCGAATCCGTCAATGTACCTCTTTTTTCCTGCCAGGTATCCGGGTTATGACAATAGGCACAACGCATCGGGCACCCTTGAAGGAAAATTACCATGCGTACACCCGGCCCATCCACGGTACCGAAGCTTTCCACAGAATGAATCCATCCTTGCATTACATCACCTCATGGAATGTACGGGAAATCACCTCGTCCTGCTGCTCCTTATTTAACTTATTAAAGTTTACCGCATAGCCGGATACACGTACCGTAAGCTGCGGATACTTCTCCGGATGCTTCTGGGCATCCAGTAAAGTCTGGCGGTTTAAAACATTCACATTCAAGTGATGTCCGCCCTGCTCTACATAACCGTCAAGTAACGCTACCAGATTATCGATTTGATTCAAATCTGCCATAGGGTCCGCTCCTTTCTATTCCGCGGTGCCGTAATCCGGTTCCGACATAGAACCTGCCGGCGTACAACAACCGTCATCAAACTCCAGTGCCAAATCACTGGAAAATACTACATTATCTTTCCCAAGAGCGCCCGGAATTACCGTAAAGGTATTGGAAATACCGTCCTGTGCATCCCGGAACGGAAGCTTGGATACAGATGCCAGCGAAGCTATCGCACCGTGACTGTCTCTTCCGTGCATCGGATTCGCCCCCGGTGCAAACGGCTGTCCTGCCTTTCTTCCGTCCGGCGTGGAACCGGTATTCTTACCGTATACCACATTAGAGGTAATGGTAAGAATGGAAGTGGTCGGAATACCTCCACGATAGGTATGGTTACCCTTTACATACTGCATAAAGGTGTGCACCACATCTCTTGCAATTTCATCTACACGATCGTCGTCGTTTCCGTACTTCGGGAAATCCCCTTCTACTTCATAATCTACCGCTACGCCGTCGGCATCACGGATAACCTTTACCTTCGCGTATTTAATTGCGGAAAGAGAATCTGCCACAACGGAAAGTCCTGCAATACCGGTTGCAAACCAGCGGGTTACTTTCTTATCGTGAAGTGCCATCTGTAACTTCTCATAACAATACTTGTCATGCATGAAGTGAATAATATTTAACGTATTCACATACACACGGGCAAGCCATTTCATCATTTCATTATACTTGTGCATTACCTCATCGTAATCCAAATACTCAGAGGTAATCGGTCGATACTCCGGTGCCACCTGCTTCTTCGTGATCTCGTCTACACCGCCGTTGATGGCATAAAGAAGACACTTTGCCAGGTTTGCTCTTGCACCGAAGAACTGCATCTCTTTCCCCACACGCATGGAAGATACGCAACAAGCAATGGCGTAATCATCGCCGTGGGTCACACGCATCAAATCGTCGTTCTCGTACTGAACGGAAGAGGATTCGATGGAAACCTTTGCACAGAACCGCTTAAATGCAAGCGGAAGTCTTGTGGACCAAAGAACGGTCATGTTCGGTTCCGGTGCCGCACCCAGATTCTGTAAGGTATGCAAATAACGGAAGGACATCTTGGTTACAAGCGGTCTGCCGTCGATACCGATACCGCCGATGGACTCCGTTACCCAGGTCGGGTCTCCGGAGAACAACGCATTATATTCCGGAGTTCTTGCAAACTTTACCAAACGGAGCTTCATAATAAAGTGATCTACAAACTCCTGAATCTCTTCTTCCGTAAATGTACCTTCTGCAAGGTCACGCTGTGCGTAAATATCCAGGAAGGTCGATGTACGTCCGAGAGACATTGCCGCACCGTTCTGCTCCTTTACCGCAGCCAGATAACCGAAATACAGCCACTGAATCGCTTCCTGCACATTGCCTGCCGGTCTGCCGATATCAAAACCGTAAATCTCGCCCAGCTTTTTTAAATCCTTAAGCGCACGGATCTGCTCGGAAAGCTCC
>JAZUBD010000446.1:0-1566 GCA_045638305.1 Lachnospiraceae bacterium | reverse complement strand
CCGATACAGGAAAGAATCTTCTCGATCCCGGAAAAACACCGGCAGAGAACATTCAGTTCCTTTTGATACTTGCAGGTATCATCAAAGCTGTTGACGAATATCAAGAGCTTATGCGTATATCCGTTGCACACGCAGGTAACGACCACCGACTCGGTGCCGGTGAAGCGCCTCCGGCGATTACTTCCGTATTCGTAGGCGAAGAACTTGAAGAAATTATTGAAGCTATCGTAAGCGGAAAGACTTACAAGAGTGTTAAGGCTTCCGTTATGGATTTGGGAATACCTACTGTTCCTACATTCAGAAAAGATACGACAGACAGAAACAGAACGTCTCCGTTTGCATTTACCGGAAATAAGTTCGAATTCCGTACCGTAGGTTCTTCCATGTCCATTGCAGATGTGAATTCCGTATTAAATACCATTGTGGCAGAGGCACTTTGTGAGTTTGCGGATGAGTTGGAGCAGGCGACGGATTTCGAATCTGCGGTTAAGGAATTAATCGCAAAGACCGTCAGAAAGCATGAGCGCATTGTGTTCAGCGGTAACGGTTACTCCGAAGAATGGGTCAAGGAGGCAGAGCGGAGAGGTCTTCCGAACATTGCGTCCATGGTAGAGTCCATTCCGTCGTTAATCAGCGATAAGACGATTCGTATTTTTGAAAAGCATCACGTACTTTCCGAGGCAGAGTTACATTCCCGAGCCGAGGTCAGCTACGAGATTTATTCCAAGGCCATCAATATCGAAGCGAGAACCATGGTGGATATGTCCGCAAAGCAGTACATTCCGGCGGTTATCCAGTATACCACGGAGTTGGCAAATTCCATCAATACCATCCGTCAGGCAGTGCCGGATGCGGATGTAACCGTACAGACTTCTATGTTGTCCGAGATTTCCGAACTTCTGGTTACGGCCCGTGCCGCACAGAAGACCTTGGAGGCTCGTATTGAAGAGGCAGCAAAGAAGACACCGGGCAAAGAGCAGGGCTTATATTTCCGAATGGAAGTAGTTCCGGCGATGGAGGCTCTCCGTGCACCGATCGATACATTGGAAATGTTGGTAGCCAAGAAGGATTGGCCGGTACCGAGCTACGGCGATTTGCTGTTTGAGCAGTAGGAATAAGAAAATAAGATACTTTATAACAGAGGCAACCGAACGGTATGCCTCTGTTTTGTATATAGGCGAAGTGAGCATTCGAGTAAACTACATGAGCAAATTACAAGAGTTTTCTTATGTGTACGCGAATATTAGAATTAGATTAGAATACCATTAACCCTATTGCATTCGGGAGAAAAGTGACATACAATAGGGGCAGTTCAAAGAACAAAGAGAAAATGTAGGAGGCTGGAGTATATGAAGAATGCAAAGCAGATTGTTTTTATCGTAATCGGAGCGGCAATGATTTTGCTGGCAGTGGGTTTGATTTGTTTAAAGAAATCGGACGATACGGTAAAAGGTTTTACGGGAGAGAAACAGAGCGGTTCGTACGTGTTCTCGGAGCCGATAAAGTCATTGGTGTTTGAAGCAGGGGCTTGTACAATAGAAATATTGGAAGGAGAAGAAGCCCGCT
>JAZUBD010000445.1:0-1413 GCA_045638305.1 Lachnospiraceae bacterium | reverse complement strand
CTCCTTCGGTCTTCCGGCAGAGCAGTATGCGGTTAGCACCGGTAATCATCCGAACGGATTTACCGAGCAGAATATCGAGACTTTCTCCAAGCAGTTAAAGGAGCTTGGTTTTGACTATGACTGGACAAAGGTGCTGGCTACCAGTGATCCGAAGTTCTATAGGTGGACTCAGTGGGTTTTTAAGCAGTTATATTTGGACGGTTACGCAAAGTACATCGACATGCCGGTAAACTGGTGTGAAGTGCTGGGTACAGTTCTTTCCAACGATGAGGTTATCGACGGTAAGTCCGAGCGCGGCGGTTACCCGGTGGTTCGTAAGAACATGAAGCAGTGGGTTATCGACCAGGTTGCTTTTGCGGACAAGTTATTGGAAGGCTTAAACGAGATTGACTGGCCGGAGTCTACCAAGGAGATGCAGCGTCACTGGATCGGACGTTCCGAGGGTGTTGAAGTGGATTTCCAGATTGTAGGCGGCGGAAGCTTCTCTATTTATACCACCTGTATCGAGACGATTTACGGTATTACTTTTATGGTACTTGCTCCGGACGGACAGATCGTAAAGGATTTGATGCCGCGTATCGAGAATAAGGAAGAGGTAGAGGCGTATATCGCAGAAACCTTAAAGAAGAACGATATGGACAGAACCGAGCTTAACAAGACCAAGTCCGGTTGTCCGTTAAAGGGCATTTCTGCCATCAACCCGGTAAACGGCAAGGAAGTGCCGCTCTTTATCGGTGACTTCGTATTGGCGAACTACGGTACCGGTGCGGTTATGGCGGTTCCTTCCCACGACCAGCGTGACTTCGAGTACGCTATCGTTCACAATATCCCGATGATTCAGGTTATTGACGGTGGTGATGTGTCCGAGAAGGCGTTTGAAAAGTACGATTACCTCGGCAAGGGCTGCAAGCTTATGAATTCCGAGGAGTTTACCGGCTATGTGGTTGAGGATGCGAAGGAAGCCATTACAAAGAAGTTAGAGGCAATGGGAGTTGCCAGAAGAAAGGTAAATTACCACTTCCGTGAGTGGATCTTTGCAAGACAGCGTTACTGGGGCGAGCCGGTTCCGGTTGTTTATATGGAAGACGGAAATATCCATGTACTGGACGATGCGGAACTTCCGTTAATTCTTCCGGAGCTTTCCGACTACAAGGGAAAGAACGGCAAGGCACCGTTAGAGAACGCAACCGAATGGAAGCAGTACGACGCAAACGGCGTAAAGGGTACCCGTGAGACCTCTACCATGCCGGGTAGTGCAGGTTCCAGCTGGTATTTCCTTCGTTACATCGATCCGGACAATGACAAGGAATTTGCAAATTATGAGTTATTAAAGCACTGGATGCCGGTAGACTTATACATCGGCGGACCGGAGCATACGGTAGGACACTTGATGTACTCCCGTATCTGGAACCG
>JAZUBD010000444.1:0-3893 GCA_045638305.1 Lachnospiraceae bacterium | reverse complement strand
ACGATATCTACGGTATTTCCGGCTGTAAAAGCGGTAGGAGAGGGACTGACGGAGAAGCTCTTTTACTTGACGGCAAAGACCATTGTCCGGACGGTGGCGGAGGAGACCTTTTCCATACTCTCGGATCGGGGACTGATGTTTAAAACCGTGACCATCACTGCTAAGGAAAAAATCTGTGTGTTGGAAAAGCCGGAGTGCAATCCCTTTGCCTGCCCGAGGGCAAAGGGCCATTTCGACCGGGTAAACGATGCCCTGTTCGATATGCTGACCAATGAAAAAAACATTACAAGAGAACTGATTGAAGCCTATGCCGAAAAGCATATGGTCTGCCCGTTTGAGTTTTGTCTGGATCTGACTTTGTGGGCGGATGCAGTGATTTGTGACTATAACTATGTGTTTGATCCGACGGTGGCCCTAAAGCGTTTCTTTGCGGGGGACGGGAAAAACAATTTCGTGTTCCTGGTAGACGAGGCCCACAACTTGCCGGAGCGGGCCAGAGAGATGTACAGTGCTACCCTTTGGAAGGAAGAATTTTTAAATGTAAAGCGACTGCTGGGAAAACAGCAACCGAAGCTGACCAAGCGTCTGGAGGCCTGTAATAAGGAACTTTTGCGTCTTAAGAGAGAGGCGGAGGGCTTTACGGAATATACGGAATTCGGTGCCCTTGCCATGTGTCTGACAAGGCTGATGACGGAGTGCGAGGAGTATTTAAAAGATGAGAAACGTCCGGGAACCGAACGGGAGGCAGTATTAAATCTTTACTTTGAAGCACGGCATTTTCTGGCAATGTACGATTTCTCCGATACGGATTACCGGTTCTATACCGCTTATGGGGAGGACGGTTCCTTTTACGCCAGAGTGCAATGCATGCAGCCGGCCAGAGCTCTGGCGGAACAGCTTAAGAAAGGAAAGAGCGCGGTGTTTTTCTCGGCTACCCTTCTTCCGGTACGGTACTATATGGAGGAGCTGGGGGGCAATGAGGAAGACTATGCCATTTATGTACCGTCGCCCTTTGCAAAGGAGCAACGCCTGGTAGCGGTGGCCTGTGATGTAAACTTCCGCTACTCCAACCGCGGACGGGCGATGTATGAAAAGGCGGCGGACTATATTCTGAAATTTACGGAAGCAAAGCAGGGCAATTACTTTGTCTTCTTTTCCTCCTACCGGATGCTGCAGGATGTGGCGGCAGTGCTGGAGGAGCGGCTGGCGGACAACCTGTCGGTGTGCTTGCCGGAGTGGGAAACCGGCCCGGACGGAACGCAAAGCGGCTCGGAAATTTCCCTCCACAAGCAGAAAACCAACATGACGGAAGCAGAGCGGGAGGAGTTTCTTGCCCGATTTACCGAGGCGGCCGAAGGGACTCACATCGGGTTGTGCGTGCTGGGTGGCATCTTCGGAGAAGGCATCGATTTAAAGGGAGAACGCCTCATCGGTGCGGTAATTGTGGGAACCGGACTTCCCCTGGTGTGTGACGAACGGGAACTGTTCCGACGGTATTATGAGGAACGAGAGGAGGGCACCCGGGACGGATTTTCCTGTGCGTACCTGTATCCGGGCATGAATAAGGTGCAGCAGGCGGCGGGCCGTGTAATCCGTACCATGGAGGATGTTGGAGCGGTACTGCTGTTGGACGACCGGTTTGCGAAGGGCCAATACACAGCTCTGTTTCCGAAGGAGTGGTATCCTTACGAGACGGTGACCCTTGAGTCTATACCGGATGTGCTGAGAAGTTTCTGGAAAAGCAGCCCGGAAATTATGTACAAAAATAGAACAGATTGTGAATAAATCCCCGGCGTTATTGACATGGCACCGGGGAAAATTTATACTGGAAATGTACGAAAACTTCGTGAGAATGGGAGGTATTTATGTATTCGGGTTTATTGGATTGTGAGGTTAGAGAAGAACAGGAAAGCACCGGGATGCCGGACTTTTTTATCGACCTTAATCTCAATCAGATTGTCAGAGAATTGCAGAATAATGTAGACGACTACGATATCCGGAAGATGTACTACCGTCTGCCGGAAAATTATGAAACCGTCTGCTATCGTCAGGAGATTTTTCGGGAAATCTGGGGAAAGCACCTGGAAAAGCCTCTGGATGTGTTTTCGCAGAAAATGCGGGAGACCAGAAAATATAAGGCGCTTCACGATAAGGCAGAGAATAAGCAACAGTACCAGATGTACTGGTTCAATGTGGTCAGCGAGTTTACGGACGGCGTGGATTTGCTCCGGGAAACTCTTCTGGAGGCGAAGCCGGATGCGAAAGGTCTCGCGGACCTGCTTGGCTATGTGGAGGAGCTTTGCGGGAAGAAGCTGTGGGAAGAGTGCCGCCGGGATAAAGAGAAAATAAAGGGAATGCTGTCAAGCCTTCGCTTTGAACTCAGCATTGACGGAACGAATTTAAGGGTCAGAGCCCAGCAAAGAGAACAGTACTATTTCGATCATTTGAAAAAGCTGTTTCCGCATAAGTTTTCCGACCGGACCGATCCGGACGGGATTCCGTATGATTATCTGATTGCCAGCCCGTTTATTGCCAATAAGCAGTTGGGCTTTTTGGAAACGGAAATCGTCCGGATGTACCGGAAAAGACGCCCGGACTTCTTTAAGGAGTTGGAAAAGTTTTATAAGAACTATGAACATATCGTAGAAGAGAGTATGTATCGCGTGGAGGAAGAGGTGCAATATTATCTGGCATATTCCATGTTCCGGAAGGATATGGAGGCCAGAGGCTGCGTGTTCTGCGAACCGAAAGTGCAGAACGGTGGCGGTGCTTTTGTGGCCCATGAAGTATACGATTTGGCGCTGGCCAGAAAGAATCGCTTTGCGGACTTGGAAGTGGTCAGCAACTCCGTACAGTACCGGGAAGGGGAACGTTTTTTTGTAGTAACCGGACCGAATCAGGGCGGAAAAACCACCTTCGCCCGAAGCCTGGGACAGCTGGTCTACTTTGCTATGATGGGACTGGCGGCACCTGCGGAATCGGCAGTGATACCGTTCTTTGAAAAATTACTGACCCACTTTTCCGTAGAGGAAAGCCTGGAGAGCGGTCGCGGCAAGCTGCAGGAGGAACTGGTACGATTAAAGCCGATGATGGAGGAGCAGAACGGAAAAAGCTTCGTGATTCTGAACGAATTGTTTACCACAGCGGCTACCTATGATGCCTTTGTTATGGGGCAGAGGGTTATTCGTTATTTTGCGGACCAGGGGTGTCTCGGCGTATATGTTACTCACATTGCGGAGCTGACGAAAGCCGGGGACGATGTGGCCAGTCTGGTGGCGTTGGCGGATGAGAAGGACCACAAAAAGCGTACCTTCCGTGTGGAACGGAGAGAAGCGGAGGGCGTCGGATATGCCGGCGACATTGTGGATAAGCATCACCTGGGCTATGAAGAACTGTGCAAACGACTGGATGAGGGAGGGCTGACGAAATGAAGGTAACGTTACTGTATCCCGACAGAGAATGGGGAAGAGAAAAGCTCTACTTTGACCGGGAGGAAATCGTTAAGGATTTAAATTTACATATTTTGTTCCGGGCGGCGGCTTCTCTTTACGACGAAGCGGCAGAAGCGGGGAAAACCGTGCAGGTGGCGAGAGAGCGGAACAATGATATTATGGATATGATGAAGCGTGTCATGTTGACGCCGCTTACCACTCCGGAGGAAGTGCTTTATCGTCAGCAAATGGTGAAGGAAGCCATCTCCAACTATGACCGGATGGATGAGTTTTACCGCAGAATCAAAGCTGCGGTGGATGATATTGCAAAATATACCATGGCAAAGAAAAAGCAGGGCTACGGCAGTGGCACGGATCTGGGCCGGCGGAATGTGGCAAATGTGGAATATCTGGAGCATATGGTATATCATATCGGCAGGGTAAAGTCGGATCGTAGCCATG
>JAZUBD010000443.1:0-1218 GCA_045638305.1 Lachnospiraceae bacterium | reverse complement strand
TCTCTTGCTTCCGCCGTAATCCATGCGGTACCCGGAGAAATCGCGGTCACTACGCCATCATCGTCTACCATTGCAATTTCGGAATTATCCGACTTCCAGGACGGCGTCTTATAAGTTGCATTGGCCGGACGAATGGCCGCCTCTAACTGGAAGGTATTACCTTGAATCAACGTAATGGAGGTATAATTCATGGTCATACCGGTCACTTCCGTTACGACTCTGACTTCACAGGTAGCCTCTACATCGCTTCCGTCAAGAGCCATGGCAGTAATCGTCGCATAGCCGAGAGAAATACCCTTAATCTTACCGTTCTTATCTACCGTACAAACACTCTCATCGCTGGAACGCCACTCGATGTCTTTATCGGATGCGGTGGAATTGGTAATCTCTGCCTTTAACTGGAACGTCTTACCAAGCCCCAGCTTATACTGTTCCGGCGTAATCTTAATCTCGGTTACTTCCTCGATAACGGTAATGATACAAACCGCATTGTATCCGCCGTCATCGGTCTTACACTGAATCACAACCAGACCGCCCTGCTTTGCGGTTACCTCACCGTCCTTGTCAACGGTAGCAATCTCCTCATCGGAGGAAGACCAGTACACTGCCGTATTGCTGGCCGTTGCCGGAGTAAACTCCGTATACAGCTGAAGCTTTTCGCCTACATCCAAGGTTGCCTTGTCCGGCGTAATCTCAAGTCCCGTTACCGCCTGCAATACTGTAAGCTTACAGTAAGCGGTAGCTCCGTTGTCCGTCTTTACCATAATAATGGTCTGACCCGGATTCTTCGCCGTCACACGTCCGGTGGAAGATACCGTAGCAATATTCGTATCCACGCACTCCCATACCAGGCCTTCCTTCGTAGCATTTGCCGGAGTCAACACCGTATCCAGATAGAAGTACTCACCAGCATTCATGGTAAGATTGTTTACGGAAAGCTTTACATTGGTCGGTTTCTGCTTTACTACAATCGTACAAAGGTCCATATAAGAACCGTCAATCGTCTTAATAATAATCTCTGCCTGGCCCACACCCTTTGCGGTCAACATACCGGTTGCGTCTACCGCCACAACCGCCGTATTGGTGGAAGTCCAAAGTACCTCCGGTGTGCTGGCATCGCTCGGCGTTACCAGATAGGTCATACGATAATTCTCACCCACGTACATTTCTTTGGAATCGATATCCAGAGAAACACCGCTGACTGCCTTTAATACCGTC
>JAZUBD010000442.1:0-2686 GCA_045638305.1 Lachnospiraceae bacterium | reverse complement strand
ATGCCAGAGTATTGTCCACGGCGGTGGCAAAGGAAATTGTGAAAAATATCAGCGGTCTGAAACAGTATACGCCGGCTGCGGGCTTTGCGGAGCAGGTGTGACAGAGCGGAAGCTATAAGGGACTGGAAAAGACCCGGTATGTGAATGATAAACAAATTACCGACCACTATGCCATTATCCGGACGGGACAGGGAATCGGAGCATTGTCCTCCGTATCCACCACGGCGAAGCGTGTCTATGCGACAATCGTCAAGCGTTTTTTAAGTATTTTCTATCCGCCGGCGGTGTACCGGAAGGTGGCGCTTACAGTGAAAATCGGCGAGGAAGCATTCTTTGCCAGCTTTAAAGTACTGGCGGAGGAGGGATACCTTGTATTGTACCGGAAACCGGCAGCAAATTCCGACGGTGCCGATAAGGAGGATAAAAACGTAGAAGGAAGAGCTGAGGGAGAACGAACGGAGGATGCCGACGGCGAGCTGACCTGCGGTGAAGAAATGCTGGAAGCACTGAAGGATATGAAAAAGGGAAGCAAGCTTCCTGTGTCGCTCTTTTCTATCCGAGAGGGAGAGACTGCAGCTCCGAAGCGTTACAATTCCGGTTCTCTGATTCTGGCCATGGAAAATGCGGGACAATTGATTGAAGATGAGGAATTACGTGCCCAGATAAAAGGAAGCGGTATCGGAACCAGTGCAACGAGAGCGGAGATTTTAAATAAGCTGGTAAAGATAGAATATCTGGCACTGAATAAGAAAACGCAGATTATTACGCCGACACTTTTAGGCGAAATCGTTTTTGAGGTGGTAAATGCATCAATTCGTTCCCTGCTAAATGCGGAATTGACCGCCAGTTGGGAAAAAGGTTTGACTTATGTGGCGGAAGGAAGTATCGGTAGTGATGAGTATATGGGAAAGTTGGAGAGCTTTGTCAGACGTATGACCGACGGTGTAAAGGGATTGAATAACCAGAGTGTACTGCACGGAAGATTTTCGGAAGTGGCAGGATTTTACAGAAAATAGGAAGAGAAACGTATGTATGTATTTTGTATTGTAATCCAGTATATCGGAATCATAATGACAGTACTCGGTTTGATGTATCTGCTGCAACAGTGGCCGTCAAGACCGCAGTCTTTTATGCTGTTTTTGGGATTGGCAATGCTTGTGAATTCGGTCGGATATTTGTTTGAGATTACCGCGACATCGCTGGAGACCGCATTGATGGCAACAAAGCTCAGTTATGTGGGAAAGGTGTATATTCCGCCGCTCGCATTCTTTTTCGTACTTCACTATTGCAGGATAAAGATACCGAAATGGCTGGGAGCGGTCATTGCGTTTGTGCATACGGCGGTACTTATATTGGTATTGACTTGTGAATATCAGGATTTGTTTTATACTACGCTTGACTATGAGAAAGACGGATTGTTCCCGCACTTGGAGCATTTGCACGGTCCTGTTTATGTGGGGCATACCGCGCTGATTCTTTGTTATGCGATTGTAATGATGGCAGTTTGTATCTATCATTACCGGAGGTCGGAGCAGGAGGAACGGAATAAGGTGGCATATCTGTCCATGATTGTGCTTTTGCCGGTTTTGGGATTGGTATTGTATTTGACCGGAATTACCAAGGAATACGACGCAACGGCGGTAAGCTACGTGCTGTCGGGCATTGTATTGATGGTGTCGATTTTCCGACATGACTTTTTTGATACGGTAAATCTTGCAAAGAACTATGTGGTGGAGAATCTTTCGGACGGTTTGGTTGTATTGGGAACCCAGGGCCAGTTTGTATATGCCAACGCTCCGGCATTACGCTTGTTTCCGCAGTTAAACGAAAAGGAGTACGGAGAAGCGGTAGAAGAGATTGCCAAGTACTGTCAGAAGGGAAAACGGCTTCACCGGAATGGGAATGTTTACAAGGTGACTACCCAGGATGTACTTCAGAAGGAAAAGCTGCGAGGTATTATGTTTTACCTGCAGGATGTTACCGACAGTTACAATTATACGACAAAGCTGGAGCAAGAGGTAAGAGACAAGACCTTTGAGCTGTTTAATTCCCATCATGCACTTGTGGTGAGTCTTGCCAATATGGTAGAGGCAAGAGACGGTACAACGGGGTTACATGTCAAACATACCAGCAGCTATGTGGAAATTTTGGCAAATGCATTAAAGAAAAAACCGAAGTACCGGGAGATTATTTCAAATTCGTATGTGTCGGTATTGCATGAGGCAGCTCCGCTTCATGATATCGGAAAAATTTCCATTGAGGATGCAATCCTTCGAAAAGAGGGTTCTCTGACGCCGGAAGAATTAAAAGCAATTCAAAGTCATCCGGAATTGGGTGCCCAGATTATTGATACGGTTTTGGCGGAAACGGAGAGCAGTGATTATTTGGCTACGGCGAGGGAGATGGCGTATTGCCACCATGAAAAATGGGACGGTACCGGATACCCGAGAGGCTTAAAGGGCGAAGAAATCCCGCTCAGTGCCAGAATCATGGCGATTGCAGATGTATATGATGCGTTGCGTTCGGAGCGTAGCTATAAGGAAGCTTATTCCAAGGAAGAGGCACGGCGTATTATTGCGGAGCAGTCCGGGACACAGTTCGATCCGGAGCTGGTGGAAGTGTTCCTGGAGAGTTTGGAAGAGATAGAAGCGGTTATGTAGCGGAAGGGGATTTGGTCTTCTTCGTT
>JAZUBD010000441.1:0-6159 GCA_045638305.1 Lachnospiraceae bacterium | reverse complement strand
CCTGTCCTTACTCTCTATTGTACCATAGCCAAATCTTCTCGGCAACCCTTGAAATAGCTCATTTCGATGAAACGTGGTTGTCTTATGCCTTCCTTTTCTTCCCTACATACTTCCTCATCAATTTTTTTGAAAGACTCTGTTGCTTTTTCGTCTCCTTTTTCGTTTGCCCCTTACGTTTTTCCGCAACAAACACATAATATCCGTCCTCCTCAAACACCCTGCCCCCACCGAATACAGAGGTAAGTTTATTGCGATACCAGGTAAGGCGCTTTGTGACCATCATCAGCCTTCCGCCAAATACTAACCGCTTATAGCCCTCCTCAATAAAGGCCTTCGCTACCGAGAAATCCGTATGATAGGGCGGATTTGAAAGAATCAATGTAAAGTCTTTGTCAGGAATCTCTTGCAGCCCGTTGCTTTTTATGACCCTGACACCGGTCAAGCCGTTACGTTCCAGATTCGCATTGGTCAGCGCCAACGCTTCCTCCGAAATATCGCTCATAACAACATGTTCCCCGCCGATTTCTTTGCCGACAAAAATCCCAACCACACCGTATCCGCAGCCCAAATCCAACACTTTATCTTCTTCCGTAACCTGCACTTTGGACAGCATAAACCTCGTTCCTTTATCGATACTTTTCGGCGAAAAATAGTATTCACCGGTTTCAAGGATGATTTCCTGTCCGAAAATCGTTTCTTTTATCATCATCGAATCTATGTCTCCTCCGTTTTTTATAATCCCCAAGCTGCCGTAGTATCGCTCTCCTTTTTCCAAAAAGAAACCGGCCGCAGGAGCAAGCTCCCCGACCGGTCATTACTCGGTAACCAAACCGACACTTATTTATGAATATAAATCCTCGACAATTCTTCCTCGCCGTCTCCCTGCGCCATACAAAAGAATTCCCAACCGTACCTCTCGTAAAAGGATGTGTGATCCGTCAGAAGATACAGCGGCGTAACGCCCTTTGCCCGCATCTCCTCCACTGCCATGGTAAGCAGCTTTCCGGCGATTCCCTGACAACGATGGGACTCTTCGGTATACACCGCGCACACATTCGGTGCCAAGTCCTTCCGGTCATGAAAATCATTATCTATGACACCGAGGCCAGCTACGATATTCTCGCCGTCCAGACAAAGATACCAACCGTTCTTCGTGGCACCGGAAAGGTATTCTTCCATACACGCAAGGTACGCCTCCTCCGGGATGCCCCACTTCTCATGAAACCACTTTGCTGCCGTACGTTTCAGTTCAGGCTGTGTCATCAAATCAATATACTTATATTCACTCATTTTATTCCTCCGCGTATTCTCTGCAATATTCTGTGTACGTTGTTCTCTGATAATCCGTTGGATACTTTTCTCCGAAAGCGCATATTCGGTCGCCAACTTCTGTACCGATGCTCCCGCGAGATACTTTACAAAAATCTCCCGGTTTCTGAACTCCAGTATCTGCTTTGTATCCGTCCCGCTGCCCCAGTCCGACTTTTCCTTCGCCGGTATGTAGACACTTTGACCGTTCACATATTGCTGAACCGCTTCCAATAACTCCTTTGGCAGAATCTCTTCCGCACGTAAATAGCTCATTTCAAATCCTCCTAAAAGT
This sequence comes from Lachnospiraceae bacterium, assembly GCA_045638305.1. Classification (GTDB taxonomy): domain Bacteria; phylum Bacillota; class Clostridia; order Lachnospirales; family Lachnospiraceae; genus SIG307. The sequence continues at coordinate 4,556 of JAZUBD010000441.1, read as the reverse complement.
TAATCTTCCGGGATTCATCTGAGCTCACGAATTCGTTTTACAAGCTCAGACTACTGAGCAATAACATATTTTCTCATACGCAAACTCCTCCTTTTGTAATTATTATACAAGCAGCAACTTTGGAACGCAACCTCACGTTTTCTTCGAAACATGTTTGCGCCTTATCTTAATAATACATATTAAACCCTGTCTCAAGCACTTTTGCATAGGTCTCTCCTGCCTGCTCCAATGCCGGCAAAATGTAATCCTTGTTGTATCGCACTACCGGAATACGGTCGTATGCTCTCATTCCCATATGGGTAAGTCCCCGCTCCAGCTGTGTCAGACACTCCAGCGTTCCCCGTCCGGTTCCTCCGGCACACGCTATAAGTACGCATCGCTTTTCTGCCAGAGAATGATTCACCGTGGCATCGCATCTGCGTAACCGGTCAAAGAATGCCTTAAAGCATTCCGTCATATCAGACCAATAGACCGCACTGATCCAAACGATTCCGTCTGCCTCCGAAAGAGCCTTATAAATATCTGCGAAATCATCCTTAAGCACACAGGTACCGGTCTTATTACAGGTGCCCCATCCGTTTCCGCAGGCTCTGCAATGCTCCAGATTTCTTTTGTTTAAGTGAATCTCCTCAATCTCCGTCCCTGCGTTTGTCAAACCTTTTACAAACTGCTCCTTGGCAGAAGCGGTCAGACCGTCTGTGTTTGGGCTTGACCAGATTACTGCGACTTTACTCATATCCTTGCTCTCCTTCTCTAAACTCAACTCCGCTTCGTTAGAAGCACGATGCTCTCGCAATGCTTCGTCCCCGGAAACATATCCACCGGCTGAATCACTTCCACCTTATATCCCTTTGCCACAAGCTTCTTCAAATCTCTCGCCTGGGTCTCCGGATTACAGGAAATATACACCACCCGTTCCGGTGCCATAGCTACAAGGGAAGATAAAAAGGCATCGTCGCTTCCGGCCCGCGGCGGGTCCATAATGACTACCTGTGGTGCGGTCCCCTTCTTTGCCTGCTCCCGCATATATGCTCCGGCGTCCTGACAGATAAACTCCGCGTTGGTGCAGTTATTGCGCTTTGCATTTTCCTTCGCATCCTTTACCGCCTGGGCATTTACCTCCACACCGATGACACGTCCGGCATAGTCCGCCGCCATCAGCGTTATGGTGCCGATACCGCAATAGGCGTCAATCACGGTGTCTTCCTTTGTAAGCTTTGCCAGCTCCACCGCCGTTTTATAAAGTACCTCCGTCTGCTCGGAATTCACCTGGTAGAAGGAGTTTGCCGAAATGCGGAAGGTATGTCCGCAAAGGGTATCCGTAATGTATCCGTTTCCGTACAGCACCGTTTCCTTTTTGCCCAGTACCATACTGTTTTTTTGCGGATTGATATTGTGAATCAGCGTCACGATTTCCGGGTGCTTTTTCTTGATTTCCGCGGCAAATTTCGCCTTTGCCGGAAACTCCGGTGTACCGGTGACCAGTGCCATCAGCACCTCACCGCTCTTTCTACCGGTACGAAGAAAGACATACCGCAGGGTTCCTCTGCCGGTGTCTTCATTGTAAGGCTCCGTGTGGGTATCCTGCATCAGCTTCCGCACAGTACAAAGATACTCCGCTGCCCGTTTGTCCTGAATAAGACAATCGGTGGTTTCGATAACGCGGTGACTTTCTTCCTCGAAAATGCCGGAAATAATTTTACTTCCTTTTCCCACACGCTTTCTCGCAAAGGCCGCATGGACCTTATTCCGATAGTTTTTCGGGTTCTCCGCCGTCAGAATCGGACGCACCTTTCCAAAGCCTCCGAGTAAATCCTCACACAGACCTTGTTTAAACGCTTTTTGAGCTGTTTCTGACATATGAAGCAACTGACACCCACCACACTTATCAAAAACCGTACACGCCGGTTCTACGCGGTCAGAAGAGGGTTCCAGTACCTGACAAAGCCTTGCACCGGTGTCCTTTGCCCGGTACACCAGCTCCATGGTAGCCAATTCACCCGGCAAAAGCCCCTTAACGGCAAATTTCCGCCCGTTAAAATCCACGATACCACGGCCTTCTGCGTCCAATCCTTTACATCGTACCCGATATTCCTTACCCATACAAACCTCACTGTTTCTTACTCTGAAATATTAAGAATAATTCCCACGTCTCCCACACTGCCGCCTGCCACAATATTTCTGTTGTAGTCTGCCGGGGTCACGGTAATCACATTTCCTTCCACACTTACGGAACAGCTCCAGAACTGGTCCACTTCCACCTTGGCGCCGTTCTTTACGGTCAGCTTTCGTTCCCATCCGGATACATTCTTTTCCGTGTTGTTTTCTATGTTCAAAGACAACTGCACGCCCACACCGCCGTCCTTATACCAGCTGTTGGTGACATAGTATACAACTCCGTCCCCCGCGGTTACAAGCTTTTCCACTTCTTCTGTGGTCATCGCCTGCGGATTGCCTCCTCCAGAGGAATCCCCGGACCATGCGGTATCATCCCCCTGTCCGGCTTCCGTAGTACCGGACAACGCGGAACCGATGCCTACACCGGCATCCTTAAGCATATTTACAAACCACTTACCGCTTTTTGACAGGTCCTTTTCCGTAAAGCCGTTCACCTTCGGATTTCCTGCCGCAATCATAGAAGAGGTTTCGTTTTTGTTGGCCAGATTCCACATTACATGGCTGATACCGTAGCCATCCAACATCTCAATCCAAAGCTTCGCCTGCTTCTCGTTAATCGGACCGTTGCCGGATGCCTCACAGATCCCATACTCCGTCACAAAAATCGGCAATCCCTTTTTCACTGCGGTTTTACACTTATTGCGCAAGGAATCCGTATGGGTCGCCGCATAGAAATGCAGCGCATACATCACGTTATCGTACTCCGTAATCGGGTCGTTTGCCGCAATGTCCACATCCTGGGACCAGGTCGGCGTACCCACGATAATAATCGCGTTCGGTGCATACTTCCGAATCACCGGAATGACCTCCAGCGCATACTTTTTAATCATACTCCAAGTCGTTCCGCCGTTGGGCTCATTACAAATCTCGTAAATCACATGCGGGTCGTCCTTGTAGGTCTTCGCCATTTCCTCAAAGAACTTCTTTGCCTCGTCTTTGTATTTATTCGGGTCCTGGTCCTGTAAAATATGCCAGTCGATAATCACGTACATATCCTCGTCAATGGCCGCCTGCACGCCCTTATGTACCAGATCCTTCAGCTTTTGCTTTTGGTCATCTCCGTTGGTGCAATACCCGGCGCCCTCCGCCGTATACATAGCCAGACGGAATACATTACAGCCCCACTCCTCGTTAAACTGGCGGATGGCCGCCTCGTTTACGTACTGCGGGAACCACCCAAGGCCATGGGTGCTGACACCCCGAAGCTGTACCAGCTTGTCATCCTTATCCGCAAGGTAGGTTCCTTCTACGTGCAGTCTGCCGTAATAGCCGTCCTCGCCCTTTGCCGTCGGAATATTGGTCGGCTTCGGTGCTTCCGTTGCCTTCGGCACATCGGTTGCTCCCGGCGCAGTTGTCGGTTCCGGTACATCGGTTGTTTTCGGGCTTTCGGTTGGATTCGGCTCACCGGTCACATCCGGCGTTGCTGTTACTTCCGGATTCCCCGTTGCCTCCGGTGTCGGGGTTGTGTCCTCTATCGGTGGAATTGTCGGAGTAGCTCCTTCGGTCGGGGATACCGCAGTTGTCGGTTTTATCCCATCGCCCGGCACCTCTGTCGGTGTCACTTCACCGGTCGGTTGTATTTCTCCTCCCGGCACGTCCGTCGGCTTACCGTCTTCCGGACTCTCGGTCGGTCTCACGCCTTCCGTAGGCTGTACCTGCTCCTGCCTCTGAAACGCTTCTTCCGCCGCCCGTCTTCCCTTCGTCTCTCCAATCGGCATACCGATTAAAATACCGATAAGTATACCAATGCAAAGAATCGCCAATCCTGCCGCAAGGTATTTCCAAATCTTTTTCAGCTTCATTGATTGCCCTTCCTTTTCTTATGAATTGGCTGCTGATGTTGCTGCTGCCGTACTCGACATCATAATCGCCAGCATTGCTGCCTGCTGTGCTATCACGGTTGCAATGGAACTCTGAATCAATGCGGTCTCAGCCACTTCGTTCTGTCCCTCCTGCTCCTGTAACAGCATTCCCGCAAACATCAGTCTCTGTTTTACGGAAACATAGCCCCAGAAACCGAAGCCTTTCTGCTTCGATAACCAAGTACTTACTTCCGCCATTTCCTCCGCCAGTGCTTCGTAATCCTTATTTGTCATTGCTAAAATTCCAAGCATCGATAATTCATAATTGGTTCCGTACTTTAAGCCGCATGCCTTCAGTGTTTCATACAACTCCATGACCTTCTCACACTTTTCTTCCGCCTTACCGTCATATAAGGCCAATACATGGCTTAAAGACTGCACGGAATTCTTCGGATAATGGGTGTGCTCCGTCAAAAAACGATAACAGCGTTCCGCCTCCGTCACCAGCTCCTCCACGTTCTTTTCCGACAAAGCCAGAAGTGCACAGAAGGAACTATCTTCCGCAGAGGTCAAAAA